>JADFHU010000144.1 GCA_022567055.1 Planctomycetota bacterium | reverse complement strand
GGGGGGTATACCCGAATCATCCGTCTACCGAAACGGCGACTGGGCGACAACGGAGAGGTCGTATTACTGCAGTTGGTCGGCCAGGACGATCGGCGAGGGAAGAAGTCCAAGTCACGGAGGACTGTGCATTCGGCGTCGGCTGCCAAGACCGAAGCTGGTCCCCCTGAGCCCAAAGAGGAGTCCCCGGCGACAGAGACCGCCGGCGAGGAGAGCAGTCAGGAATAGAGAACGGGTTGTCCATCTGGTCATCAGCCTAATTTCGGAAAACAGATGAACAGCAGCAATTGCATATTCTGCAAAATCGTGGCCGGTGAGATACCGGCCGCTGTCGTTTATGACGATTCTCGGGTGCTGGCATTCCTAGACACCGGTCCCATACATCCAGGTCACACGCTGGTGATTCCGAAAACGCATGCCGACACCTTGCATACATGCCCTCCGGAGTCACTGCAGGCCGTGAGTCAAATACTGGGCCGCCTCGCCGCCGCCGTCGTCAAAGCGACCCAGTGCGATGGGTACAACTGCCTGTGCAACAATGGTAGAGTGGCAGGACAGTCGGTCGATCATGTGCATTTTCACATCATCCCCCGCTTTGCCGAGGACGGATTCATGCAAAATTGGCCCGCGCAGTCGTATGCCGAGGGCCAGATGGGCAGGATGGCGGCAGAAATAAAGAAAAAACTGGAATAATCTTTGACCTACACAATATCGCTTGATATAGTTTTTGCTTACTTGATTGCGGGGTAGAGCAGTCTGGTAGCTCGTCGGGCCCATAACCCGGAGGTCGCAGGTTCGAATCCTGTCCCCGCTAATGCTTATAAATAACGGACTTGCAGAAATGCAGGTCCTTTTTTGTTTGGGTCAAAACAGAGATTTGTACCCTAAATTGCCCTGCGCTTGTCAAGCGTCAATAGGACCACTGCAAAGCCACAGATTACCGTACAGAAGCTCTTTGAAATCTTCATAAATGGGACCGCACCGGTTTTTTTATAGTCTCGATACCCGATCAACGAAGCCGGAGCATACAAACTTTGTAGGATTGTTGCCTCATCGATGGACCACCTTCGTGTTAACGAGAGCAGGGGGGCAGGGCAGAAATCTAGGCAACACTTTTCAGGCGATACCCAGTGACTCTTGTCTGCTGGAAAAGATGTTTTTCAATACTGCTCGGAACAGTCTTCGATGCGCGATCAGGCTTCTCCGGTTTTCTGTCGTAATAGACATCATCAGGGCGGAGCCCTTCCAGTTTCATGTGTGGTCGCCAGAGGTTGTACCAGCTCCCAAACTCATCGCACAGCTCGGTCAGATGGTCGAAGTTCTTGATGATTGGCACACGTTTGAGCCATTCATATTTCAAGGTCTTGATCACTCTCTCTGTAACCGAAATTGACCCGTGTTTCCCTATGGCTCCCAGACGAGGCATGATACTCCGTCGCTCCATCAAGTCGGCAAAGACATCGCCTATGAAAACACTGCCCTGATCAGAGATTATGTGTCTGGGTGCTCCATGTTTTTCTATTGCTGTCTCCAGGGCATTAATAATCCACCCAGCATTGCGTCCTTCCAATGGCGTCACAGACACTACTTTTCGGGAGAAATGGTCGATCACAACACAGAGCTGTATGGGCCATAGCCCCCAACAGAGCAGCTTGGTTGTGTCAATGGACCAGACATGATTAGGATACCAGGCGGGAATCGATTTGAGTTCTTCATTCTCAACGGTTTTCTTGGTGGTTGCTGAAGTAGGTTTCTTATCCGGTGCTGGCCTTTGAAGGATGTTGCGAACCGTAGATGCTGAGATGAAGACATTTAGAAGGGCCAGCTGGTCGGCAATTCGAACGCGTCCCCAACTGATATTTGTTTTGGTGATCTCCCATGTCAGAGCGGCAATCTCCTTGGGTGTCTTGTTGGCCGGAATGCTGGCCTGCTCGTCGTCCTGGATCGTGTTCAGCCATCGATAAAGCGTTGATCTGGAAACCCCTAGCTGTTCGAAAATCTTTCGCCTTGGTATCTGAAAGGTTTCCTTATGCCAGAGTACGAACAACCGTTCTCGAATCATGTAACGTGGCTTTTTCTGCTGCTTTTTGATTCGCTTCTGGAGGATCGAGACCTGCATTTCGAGCTGGTAGACCTTGTCTCGTAGAAATAGGAGCTCCTTCTCTTTGGTATCGGCGTCCATGTTGGCAAGCCGTTTGAGGCTTCGCTTTCGCGCCCTGCCAGAGAATCGCGAGGCCATGATGACCGCCTTGACGATTAACGAGACTGCATAGGTGGTGATGTCGAGATTCCTATCCATGGCGTTCGTTCAATCCTCCTCGAAAGTGCAAGAATACTGTCTCTGAGAGCGGAATTGTAGTAGGGGAGAGGTGGAAATGCCAATGGTAGCATTGGGCACCTAAAGGCTTGCATCCGCTGGCGTTAGAGCGGACGTCAGAGTGGTCCGATTGGCCCTTGACAAGCGCAGGTTAGTTCACTGATGAGCTTATTTGCTTCAATGCCTTTTCAGCAGCCTTCTTGAGAATATTTCTGGGAGATGTCATCTTCGCTGCGTTTTGCAAGAATCCCGCAGAAGAACCATCTCCGCATTTCCCAATCGATTTCAACGCCTCCGCCTGAGCAACATAACTCTTGTCCTTCTCAAAGCGCTCCGCAAAAAATGCGACCAGTTCAACCTGCCTACTGTCTCCAAGGGCCTGTAAAGCTGCGGCTCTGACTCGGGAGTTTCGATCAAAGCATTTTTGCTTCAGGACACTCGTACCCTCTTCGTTCATAGGCGCGCCCAGCCCCTCAATTGCCGCTCTTCTAACGGACCAGAAAGGATCATTTCGGGCCATCTCCAACAGTGCCACTACTACCGATGTGTCCTCCTTGATCTTGCCCAACTCCGACGCGGCCCACATCCTCCCAATGACATCATCGTGTTTTGACTGATAGATCAGTTCCTGGGTTGTTTTCTCAAAGGTCCATTCTTTCAGCAGGAAATTCCCTTCGTCAAACCTTACCATTAAAGGCGCTTTGTCACATACTATGTCAAATTTTTCGACCTTTTCTTCCAGCCAGACTTTTTCTGTTTTTTTCCCGTCCGCCGTTACTACAGCAATGACCACCGGTGTTTTGAAGATAGGCGTCCTTCCGGACGTATCCTGGGTTTGGGCGATTTTCAGTTCCACTTTCTTGTTACTGTCATCCCAGCGATAGGAGACGTCAAACACCGGATGCCCCGGGCTGAAAAACCACTGTTCAAAAAACCAGTCCAAATTCTGTCCGGTCATCTCTTTAATTGCAGTCATAAAATCATGGGTATCAGCCGAGCCATAGGCATGTTTGTGTAAGAAATGCGAGATAGTCTTGCGAAAGGGCTTGTCTCCCAATATCCAGCGCATCATGTTAATAACCGCCGCACCCTTGGGATAGGTATGGCTGTCAAAGTTCTGCTGCGGTCTGTCCCATCGGTGAAAGACAATCGGGCGCATGTACCGATTATGAGCCTCACGTAGATAAGCGTTTTTCTTGCCCAGCAAATCGACGGCCCCTTCATCCGCACCGAGAGAATGTTTGATATAAAGATGGTCACTGTACGTGCCGAAGCTTTCATTGATCCAGGTATGTCCCCAGTCACGCAGTGTAACCAGATCGCCCCACCACTGGTGAGCTGCCTCATGGGCGATCAGTTTGTGACTGGGGAAATCCTTATCCGCCCGTTCGTCGTGTATCACTCCCTGCCCGAGCAAGGTCGCCGAGGTACATTCGGCCCCACCACCGATACCTGGAATAGTAATCTGGTCGTACTTGTCCCAGGGATACTCGTACCCGAATTCCCGAGTGAAAAACTCAATTATTTCCGGCGTTTGGCAAAACGATAGCCTGGCATTCTCCACGTCCTGGGGATAGACCCAGTAGCTGATCGCAAGATCGCCCAGTGAATCCTCGATCACAAGATATGGCCCCGCCGCTAACATGGTCAGATAAGTGCTGTGGGGCCGATCCTGCAGCCAGTGAAATGTTTTGGTCTTGTTCCGGACATCCTCGGTGACACTGATGAGCCTCCCGTTCGACAATGCCTTGTAATCCTCACGAACCGTTGCGATCACTTCAATAGTCGCCTTGTCATTGGGGTGATCATAGCAGGGAAACCAGTGACGCGCTCCGTTGGGAAAAGACAGAGCCTGGATGAGCCGGGGGTGTGCTTCGTTTGCCTCCACAAACGAGAGGCCGAGAGGAAAATTCGTCGAAGCACCACAATCTTCGGCGAAATAATACAAAGTAACAGACAACTGATCACCGTAGTCATAAGTTTGTCCAAGAGAGACGGCAATTCTTCCATTGCCTTGACGAAATTCCAGCGATCGAGCACTCTGGTCCTTGACCGCGGAGACGACAAATTTTTCCGCATCGAGAGAGAATTTCTCGAAACCATCGTTTAGCGTGCGGAGGGTAATCGTGGTTTCACCCCAAAACATCCCTTGGTCTTCGTCGAATCTCAGTTTGATGCGGTAGTGAATGGCGTCAAATTCCCGGCTCCGTTCGGTTTGTAGAGTCCGGCTATAAACGTCAATGTTTCGCCCATAGAGTTTGTCGCCACCGTCAGCAAGAACCTGCGTCAGGAGAAGCAATGAGAAGTACAGCTTATTCATGGCCACGCCTCAGAAATGGTTTGTATTCGCGGGAAACTGTCATGATCTCATATCTTGATCCGATGGGCGGCAGCTATGGTTTCTTTCTTCGCGCAAAAACCGGCGGGTACTTCTGCAATATCCCTTCCTCTTTCATGAGTTTTTCGACCTCATCCAGATCCCAGGGTGCACTGCCCGTCAGAATTTCCACCCCGTCCTCGGTAACCACGACCGTATCTTCAATGCGAATATAGAGTTCTTCCTCCGGTACCCGCATTTGCGGATCGACCGCAAACACCATTCCCGGCTTCAGGGGACCTCGGGAACTGCCCACATCATGCACGCTCATCCCCACCGTATGGGACATGTGCCCATATGTGTTCCGGGCCGCCCTCTCATAGATAGGCTTGGAAAATTTGGTTTTATTCAACACTTCTTCCATTTCCCCCTTGGCGCCCTGCATGATCTGATCGGCCGTCACTCCCGGCCGAATCCGTTTGATCACCGCCTTATGATATTTCACCATGAAGCCGTACAGTTCCCGCTGCCAGGGACTGTACCTGCCGTTCACCGGCCAAATTCTGCCAATGTCACTGGTGTAATAGCCACAGTCCGGGGCATGGTCCATCAGAACGATGTCCCCGTCATTAAGAACGGAATCCTTGCGAAAATAGTGTCCGTGCTTCATGTTGGCGCCGCCGGCTATGATGGCAGGGTAGCCCTCTCCCCGGGCGCCGTTAGCGAAAAAAATGTATTTGGACACCGCATCAAGTTGGTATTCCTCAACGCCAACCTCAGTCGATCGCATGGCTTCGATTACCGACAGAGCAGACAGTTTTCCCGCGCGCCGCAAAAGCTCAATCTCAGCCGTGCTCTTGATGACACGAAGCGAATCAACTGTTGGGGAGAGATTCTTGATTGCCAGTTTAGGGAAACAGTTCTGAATCAGGTTTACAAAACGTCCTTCCCCCAAGGGGTCACTGCTCAAGAGGTCCGTCGCCTCGCTGCGGTCAACCGATGCCATCTCACGCCGGGGCGCACCTTTTGCTCCTCGTGAACCTAAAAGTACGTACAACTCCGAAACGTTCTCCAAATGACCCAAAAGTGATTCTAACCCGTACACCGCATCAATACCCGTTTCCTTCTTTACCGATGACGCATATTCGTCTGCGGTTTGCCCTGATCTTTTTCCCCTGGAAGGCAAACGCAGATAGACGGCAGTCTTGCCGCTTCTTCCATCGAGAAGCAGATAGGCCTGAGGCACCTCGATCCCGCATAGATAAAAAAACTCGTTATCCTGCCGGAAGACATCGAATTCACGAGCCGCAGGCGCCCCCTGCAAAAGGGCCACTGCCTCAGTGCCTATTTTCTCAAATACCTTTCCCCGACGTTGGGCGAATTCATCCAGGGAAAAATCACGCTGATACCAAAAGTCATCCTGGGCAGAGGTCAATACCGGCAACAACAACCAGATCACGGCCAACTGTTTGGTCAACGCCTTCATGGATTGTCTCCCTAGACATATACGTATCGAATCAACCTTCGTTTCATTGCCAATGTGAAGCTTACTCAAAATGATAAATCGCTCTGTCCCCGGTAGCAAGTCTAATAGCTGGGTTGTCTCTCGGTCGCCACATGCACCTGGTCGAAGCACTTGTGGATCGGATAGTGTCCCCTCGCATGCAGCGCCGGGTCCAGGAAACCCCAGGCTGCCACTCCGTCGATACTCTCCGGTTCGAGAAGATGAAAAATGAGAATCCCCAGAGGTTGTGCCGTTCTCACCAAGTAGCTGCCCTTGGGGATTTCCTTCTCTATTGATTCGAAATGACCTCCAAGTTCTTTGAGTATATGTCCCTGGAAGGGCCGCTCAGCCGAGACGATTTCATCGATGACGAACGCTTCGGTCGGTCCCTTCCAGTCAGCCAGCAATTTTTCGACAACAATTCCATGACGTCTTAGCAGCTCCACGGTCCGGTGAAATGTTGACGGGATGAAATAGGCGGCTGGGAGACGAGCAGTCTTCGTTGGTTCAAAACGGTCGTAGACTGGCATCTGGACGGAGATGAAGTCCCGAGGGGGCGTTATTCGTCTTGCTCTTGACGAACCCCCATCAGATGTCGCTTTCTCCAAAAGGATTTCTTCGGCGCCACGCGAAACGATCTGGTAGCGAACGGTCAAAGCAGGCGCCGTCTCCGGTTGCATACCCCATCCGATAACACGGGCGTCCGCCTCACGCGTCAGGTGGAGGATGCGCTGCTGCCGGCGACCGATCTCCTCAAGCACGGTTAACAAGAAATGACGCGTCGTCGCCACACGTTGACGGAACGGCAAATAACAGGTCGCTTCGGAAAGGATAGCAAGGCGGTTGCGCAGCCCCACGTAGTTCGTGATACGCCTGGGGTCCGGCGCACTTTGGTACCAGCCTTGCGACGTTCCGTTTCGGGGAACGTTGCCGTAAACGAACGTCTCCATGCCAAAGTCCCGCCGCATGCGTCGACGCACGGCGGCAAGCAACTCGTCCCGGTTATACTGCAGAAGATCATTCTGAGTATCGGGATGAAGCGGCGGAGAATAGGTTAGCGGATAGCCATGGCGCGTGCCGTTCGTAGCGTGCAGATCCACAAGAACATCCGGATCCCAGGTTGTGTAAATGAACCTCAGCGCCGCCCGCATCTCCGGTGACTCGGCCTTCATGCCGTCACGATTGAGATCGAGTCCCTGGCCGTTGGTCCGCGTTCCCACCACCTCAGGCTCGTTCTGACTGCGGCGATTGCGCTGCCAGGGACCCCGTGTCTCATTGCCGTCGATGTTATAAATCGGGGTCGTCAGGAGCACAATCTTGTCCAACAGCCCGCCGTCCGGACTTCGGGCCAGTTCCCGGAGCAACGTCAGGACGGCCTCCTTACCTTCCACCTCGCCGGCGTGAATGTTGGCCTGAACGTATACGACAAGCTTGCCGGTTCGACGGGCGTCCGCCGGTCCCGCTACGGGCGGACGCGAGGCAATCACCAACGGAATCTTATGTCCCTGCGTGCTGACACCGATAAACTGAACTGCTACCGGAGCACCCTTGGCCTGCAGATCCTCGATGAACTCCAGAACATCCGCATAGTGGGACGTTTCACGGAAGTCAGTCCGCTCGGCGCGTGTTTGAGGCCACTCGCTATTAGGATCCGGGTCTCGATCTTGTGGAGGCGCTCCGTGACACGCACAGGGGACACCGAATGAGAGAATGAAACTTAAGACAGATGTCAATGGGATTTGTAATCTTTCCATGATTTCGTCTCTTTACTTTCTGCTATGCCATTTGCTCGCCGCGAATACCTGACTTCGCCTGCATTGTAACACTCCGCAGATTCTTTTAAAAGGTCGCGTTTCGAAAGACAGCCGGGCACTTTTCCTTGAGGAAATAGCCTTGACTGGAGCCGGCAAAAAATCAGAGTATCATTGAGTGGAACGTCGAGGCCATGTACAACAAACGGTGCTATTTTGATGTGAAACCTCCGGCGGACGATCGCGACGACTATTGAGTACGTGGCAAGTGGCTTTCCATACAGATCCTTGGCTTAATCTCAACTTATAATGTATTATAAATCGGCACAATTCAATGCTGCCCATCATCGAGGAATAATATGAGGCGACATGTTCAACAGTAGGAGCCAGGTAATCAGTAAAATGGGAAACATCGTACATAAGGAGAAGAACATGAGAAGTCTGTCACGAATCATCCTCACTCTCACCGTGCTGCTGTGGACTTGTGAGGCGAAAAGGAATGAGGCCAGTGCAGCAGGTAAGGCTGAAGCAGGCGTCGTCACGGCGCATTCCCGCGGCCTGCATGGGTACATCGGCTACAGTGCGTCTCGGCCGCCGGACCGCTCCGCTTACAGTGCGGGCATGGGGTTTTATTCCGCCGTCTGGCCGCTCATTGCCAAACCGATCGCTCGCTTTCAGATCGGCCTGCCCAGCGCCTGGATCACACCCGACAACTCCGACAATAAAGATACACCGCTGGCTCCGATCGGAACGCACGCCAGGGACAACTGGCCGAAGCGGGGGCCTACCTGGGGCAGCGTATTTCAAACCGTCGAGGGAGGTCTTGGCTATTGGGCGCGAAACCGATTCCGTTACGGGCCTCCGAAATTCAGCATGAACGCCACCCCGCAATGTTACGATTATGAGGTCGGATCACCCGGGTGGTCTTTTTTCTATAGCAGCAAAGCTCTGCCAGATGATCGGCTGGGAATCGCCCAACTGAGCAACCGACTGCTCATTCCGCCGGACGCGTTGCCTTTCGAGGGCAATCCCAACGGCAAGTTCCTCGGCTACACCTACATGGCCCTGCCCTTTACCAAGCCCACCACGGGTGATCCGCCCACGGGTGATCAGGCCTGGACCTGTTTTCTCAGTGCGGCGAATTTCAAGGGCCCCATGGCCTATTACATCCCTGAAACCTGGAGTAAAATCGGCAAGCTGTTCAATTATCCGTTTATCTATGGACGGGGACTCGATGCCCGGCCGGGCAGGATGGGTGGCGGTGCCATGGAGATCAACACCGTGCCGCGTTTCGAGTCCAAAGACGCCCGGGGCGTGGTTTACTCCAAGCTGCCGAAGTTGCAGTTCCCGGCAGACGAAAAGGGAAGAACCCTTCTGGTTCAGGACGTGACATATTATTCCAAGACGGCCCTCTATGATGCCTTCAAGGCATGGCGGGAGGGAGGTCCGGCATGTTCGGGGCGGTTCGACGAAAAGGGCGCCTGGAAGTCCACGCTAACGACGCGCACCACGCGTTTCGATCAGGCCGGCAAGAGAATCACCGGCATCGAGAAGGTCTTTAACACCAGGGTATTTGAGGACAATGTCTGGGGTCTGGAGTGGTACGATGGCACAGCCAATGCCAATGGATACTTCCCGCAATACTTCAAACATGTCGGAGACGAGCGCGTGACAGTGTCGGCCGCGGATGTACCGGCGGAGACGCAACTCCTGGAAGCGGAGTTCAAACTGGCGGGTCGGGGCCAGCCCTATACCTCGCCGGCCGGCGGCGCCTGGGGTAATCCAGGCCCGGCCCGCGGACCCTACAAGGTCGATCTTACGGACGGCTCGACCGTCACGTACTCCTGGTATCGTTTTGTCGATCAGCCGTCTTTCCAGCAATATGAGTGGAGCGACGCCAAGAAGGCGAGATTACAGGCCTTTGTGGAAAAGATCCATGCCCACTGGACCATTGACAAGGACTATATGGCACCTCCCAGCAGGGGTTCTTTAGCGGCACTCG
>JADFHU010000791.1 GCA_022567055.1 Planctomycetota bacterium | reverse complement strand
GCCTATGAACGGGAAGAAAGCATTCGCTTGCGTTCTTCGCTGGGAGATATCGGCTATCCCGTGGATGTGTTTGCCATGACCCGCATCCGATTTGAAGAGACAAAGGATGTGATCGGCGGACTGGCCTATCCCGCCAATAAGTACGGAAGGGTCATATATGAAGCCCCCGGATGAGATCAAGAAGGACTTTACTCGTTTGTGGCTGGTCAAGGCTGAGCACGATTTGCGGACCGCTGTGCATTTGAGTTCCTCAGGAATGGATTTTGCCGACAGCATAGTCTTCCACGCCCAGCAAGCCGTAGAGAAGTATATCAAGGCTTATTTAGTATGGGAGCAGATCGAGTTTCCCAAGACCCATGATATTGCAGCCCTGCTCAATCTCGTCGGGCACAACCGCGGTGAGTTGGCGCAGGCTTTGGCCGATGCAAGCGATCTCACTCCTTATGGCGTCACGCATCGCTATCCAGGAGACTACCCACAGGTCGAGCAAAATGACGTCGAGAAAGCCGTATCTGTCGCAGAACACGTTCGCCGGGAAATTAGAGACAATCTGCCGGCAGAAGTGCAGACTGAGTAAGATTCACCTCAGAGGCGTGGAGGTCCTGGTTCTGCCTTTGGCCGCGAGCCAACACCTGCCGATAGACGGAGTACCTCAAATCGACTTTATTGCTGTTCTCTCCCGTGAACAGCCAATTCTGATGACTGGCTAGGTGCGAGGCCCTTGGGAACGAGAGCGGGTCGAAATGGCGGGCGGAGCCCACCCTACACCAGGATACAGTCCTGCTCCTCGACGATGGCGGCGAGGGTGAGCAGGAGTCGATGACTGATGATGTTGCAACTGCCGCCCTTGCCCGATTTGATGATGATGAGGGCCTGTGACTTCACCCAGGAACTCTCTTCGTCGGGGTCGGCGGCCTGTTCCGATTCGTCTGCGGAGATGCCGGTGCACATCACGACCGGGATGTCCTTTAGGTCCGAATTTCGCCGCAGGTACTTGAGTGTCTGGCAGCCGTTCGAGGCCTGAGTGACGGGGTCTAAGAGGATCAGTTGTGGTCTCTCCTCGGCGGCCTTCTGCACGGCCTCTTCACCGTTGGCGGAGGTGATGACCTGCCAGGAGAACTCTCCCAGCATTTCCTTGATGGGGGTCAGGCCATCGACATTGTCATCGACGACCAGGATCTTAGAGGCTTGTGTGGCCTTCCTGGGCGGAGATCGTTTCAGCATGCCTTTTTACCTGTGAAACCTTAGGGGTTTGACCAAGGCGCGACGTGGCTTGTATGGTCGTTTCCAATGGCATAAGATCGGCTGTTTTGAGAGGGGACTTGAGCGATCGAAAATAGTCAGCCCCTCTGGAGGGTGCTGATCTCTCGATGCCTCATCGCGGCCAAGTCCTAGATGCGGCTCGTTTTCGCTCTCGCAATCGCAATCGTACTCGTACTCGGGTTTTTTGTTTTCTTTTCGGATCCGAATACGAAAGCAAAACGACGGGAGGCAACTCAAATCGCTTTAGAGCCCCTACGCAAAATGATCGTCGCACCGAGAGCGAGCGTTTTTGTCTCTGGCAAGGAAGGCGAAGCAGGCCATCCGAGGATGGTCGATGGAGCCTGACGCCGTCCAGAGGCAAAATAAGCCGCTCGAATGCAGACTCATTTTGCGTAGGTGCTCTTAGACAGCATGAACGTCCAATAGAGTGTTCTGCCAAGAAGGAGTGAAGTAATGACTATGAGACCCATCTGCTGTCTGGCCATGTTTCTGATCTGTTCAGTGCCAGCATACGCCCTTGAAGTGAAAGGCTTTGAGCCCGATAGAACGGTCACATACAAGAAGATAGGCGATATCGAACTCACACTCGATGTGTTTACGCCCTCGGACCACAAGCCAACTGACCGACGTCCGGCGATCGTATTTTTCTTTGGGGGGGGCTGGACCGGTGGCTCTCCGAGCCAATTCTACCCCCACTGCCAGTACCTGGCCTCCCGGGGCATGGTTGCCATGTCTGCCGAGTATCGGGTGAAGGGCAGGCATGAGACTACACCCCGCGAGTGCGTGAAAGATGGAAAATCGGCCCTCCGATGGATTCGCCGGCACGCGGCCGAACTGGGCATCGACCCCCACAAATTGGCAGCCGGCGGCGGATCGGCCGGTGGGCATGTGGCCGCGGCCACGGCAACCACGAAGGCATTCAATGAGGAGGGCGAGGATTTGAGCATCTCTTGCCGACCCGATGCCCTGGTATTGTTCAACCCCGTGTACGACAACGGGCCGACGGGATATGGCTACGATCGGGTGAAGGACTACTGGGAGGAGATTTCGCCGATGCATAACATCGACAAAAACACGCCTCCCACGGTTGTTTTCCTGGGCACCCAAGACAAACTGATCCCCGTGGCAACCGCCAAGAAGTACCAACAGCTCATGATCGACAAGGGGCTCCGGTCCGACCTGCATCTCTACGAGGGGCAGGCCCACGGATTCTTTAATCTCAGGAATACGGAGTACTACAGCAAGACGGTCATAGAAGCGGATCGATTCCTGG
>JADFHU010000143.1 GCA_022567055.1 Planctomycetota bacterium | reverse complement strand
TTGGCCGAAGGCCAAATCTCTTCATGGTCTTCATGCTCTTCATGGTAAATTGTCTGTTTTTTGTTTGCACGAACCATTGAATTGGTAATGGCTCATGATGATTATGGTTTCATTATGTGGCAAAGACACCTTACGTATGCCGAAGGCATGCCCTGATAGTTAGGCGACGTTGAGGTTTACCTTTTAAAATCGAGGTGATGGCCATGATACTCAAACTGTCGATTGTCGTTTTGCTGCTTGGGCTTCCCTTTTCCCTGGCCTGGGGGGCCGTGCCATTCGAACACGTCATCATTGATGACAAAGCACCCGAGAGCCCGTGGGCGAAGATGCTGGGAGACATCGACGGAGACAGCCTTTGCGACATCCTGATCGGTGGCAGACGCGGCCCTCTGGTCTGGTATCGGAATCCGGATTGGAGCAAAGCCGTGATCAGCGCGGGCGGCTACAGAACCGTGGACGGCGAGGTGGGTGACATCGATGGGGACGGAGATCTCGATGTCGTCATGGGCGGCCTGATCTGGTATGAAAACCCGCTGCCGGAACGTGACCCTGGATCGGGACCTTGGAACGCCCATGCCGTGGCGGACCACCCGACGCATGACGTGGAATTGTCCGACTTGGATCGAGACGGGGATCTGGACATTGTCACACGCGATCAGTCTGATTTTGGACACAAGGCCGGGAACAAGATCCATCTCTGGAAGCAGGAGCAGAACAGTCTTTGGACGAAGAAGATCATCGATTGTCCCCACGGTGAGGGACTGGCCCTGCATGATCTCGATCGAGATGGCGACGACGATATCGTCATAGGCGGGATCTGGTATGAGAATCCAGGAACGATTTCAGACGTTGCATGGCCTCCCCATGAATTTGCGAGGTGGCACCGAAGCGCCACGGTCCAGGTGGCCGATCTCAATGGGGACGGACGATGGGATGTCGTACTCTCTCCTGCAGAGCTCAAGGACCAGTACCATAGACTCTCTTGGTTTGAAGGCCCATCCGATCCGAAGCAGAGCGACTGGGTCGAGCATGTCATCGAACGACGTATTGAATGCGTCATTCACGGCATGGTGACGGCGGATCTAAACTTGGACGGTCGTATTGACGTGGTTACCGCTGCCATGCACCAGGGCCAGGATCCCGACGAAGTCGCTGTTTACTACAACCCTCAGGATGGGACGCACTGGGAAAAACAGATTCTCTCCACCAAGGGATCCCATCTGATTCGTGTCGCGGATATCGACGGCGACGGCGACCCGGATGTCATGGGGGCCAACCACGGGGGGACGTATTCCCCCGTTGAGGTCTGGGAAAACAAATCGGCCGACCGATTCGACGATCTCGGTTGGTGGCATCCGGCCTATCGTCGGCGCGTGTTGACCAGGGGTTCACCTCAAACCAAAGGAAGCCCGAAAACAGGAGTGTCCAAATGAAGGAAGTCAATATCGGAGTCGTCGGGACCCAGTTCATGGGTCAGGCTCACAGCAAGGCCTGGATGGATACTCCGAAACAACGAAACAATCCTTTGGAGGTAAGTCATCATGACACGCGATTGTCCGAAAAACAGAACATCCAAGTCACTCCGCTTCTTCTCGATAGTATGTCTGTGCCTGGCGTGCTGTTCTGTCACAGAGGCCCGTGTCCAATGGAAACGTGTCACCCTGCCCGGTCCCAACGGCGGCAATCAGCAGACGGCATGTGTCGTGGCGGATCTCGACAAAGATGGCGTCATGGATTTCGTGGTCACGGAACGGACCAAAACCCCATCCGTGGTTTGGTACAAGTATACCGGCTCGACCTGGGACAAGAAGGTCATTGACGCGTCTCGATTAAAGACCGAAGCCGGGGGCACCACCTTTGACATCGACCGCGATGGGGATATCGACGTGATCTTCGGTCAGGATGCCAGCGGCAACAAGATTTGGTGGTGGGAAAACCCCTATCCTGACTTCGACCGCCCCTGGACGCGTCGTGAAATCAAGAACAGCGGTGGTTCCAAACACCACGACCAGATCATCGGTGATTTTGATGGTGACGGTCAGATGGAGTTTGTCACCTGGAATCAGCAGGACAAGAAACTCCTGTTGTATGAAATCCCCGAGCATCCGAGAGACTCAGGGCCCTGGCAGGGCACGGTGATTTACACCTGGACGACCGGTCGTGAGCGTGAGGGGTTCCCCATAAAGCCCATGGATATCGATTTGGACGGTAAGGTGGATATCCTGGGCGGTGGCCGCTGGTTCAAGCATCAGGGCGGGACTCTTTATCAAGAACATGTCATCGACCAGGCAATGACCTTTACCCAATGCACGGTGGGCCAGTTGGTCGAGGGCGGCCGACCGGAGGTCGTGTTCAGTCCCGGGGACATGGATGGCGTGGCTAAATGGTATGAATGGAACGGGGCGACCTGGATCGCCCACCCCCTGCGTTACGTGATTCACGGCCACACCTGTGAAGTAGGAGATTTGGACAATGACGGCCACCTGGACATCATGATCGGTGACATGGGCCAGCCGGGGGCCGGTGACAACGCCAAGACCTACGTTTGGTACGGCAACGGCAGGGGAACCTTTCAGGAGACCGTGGCCTCGCACGGACAGGGTATC
Organism: Planctomycetota bacterium; assembly: GCA_022567055.1. GTDB lineage: Bacteria > Planctomycetota > Phycisphaerae > Sedimentisphaerales > Anaerobacaceae > JAIPFM01. The sequence goes on along the minus strand of JADFHU010000143.1, from coordinate 7,319 downwards.
CACGAAGGCCAGTTGGCCGACCTGGACGGGGACGGGGACGTTGATATCCTCATGAAACCCTACAACCATCACGCGCCGCGCGTCGACATTCTCCTCAACCAAGGAGCCACACCCGTTAACCTCGGTACCTGGAAACGTCACTTGATCGATGATCTCCCCGATCGAGCCATGTTTATTCAGGCGGCTGACCTGGATGCCGACGGGCGCAAGGATCTGATCGCCGGTGGCTGGTGGTGGAGGCAGCCCGCAAATTTCACTGACCCATGGGAGCGTCACACCATCGGAGCGCCGTTGCGGAACATGGCGGCGGTCCATGATTTCGACCTGGACGGGCATCCGGATATCCTGGGTACCGAGGGTGTGGGCGCGGCCGAGAACACCTCCTTTGTTTGGGCCCGCAACGATGGCAAGGGACAATTTACGATTCACAGAAATATCCAGTACACCGGCGGCGGTGATTTCCTGCAGGGCTGCACGGTTGCCCGACTGGGTAAAGATCTACAGGTGGCTCTTTCCTGGCATCGGGACGGCGGTGGAATCCACGCGTTGAAGGTCCCGGCCAACCCCGCGAAAACACCCTGGACCTCTGCCCTGCTCAGCACCACGGTGAGTTCTCCACCCCAGGGGGAAGACCTCGATCATGGGGATATCGATCGGGATGGGGATCTGGACCTGCTGCTGGGCGATCAGTGGTTACGGAACGACGGAGGCAAGTGGACCACTCACCGTATGGGTCGGATAACCCAAGGCGAGCCGGACCGTGTAGATCTCGTCGATGTGAACGGCGATGGCCGTCTGGATGCCGTGGTGGCCTTGGAAAAAGGGACCGACGTGTGGTGGTTTGAAGCCCCGGCGGATCCCACCGGCGCGTGGATCCAACACAAACTGGGCGAGATTGCCGGCCAGGGATTCAGTATGGACACGGGCGATTTCGACAACGATGGGGATCCGGACGTCGTCATCGGCGAGCACCGCGGCATGTCAGAGAATCGCGTCGTCCTGTTTGAGAACAAGGGTCGAGGTGCACACTGGCAACAACACGTCATCGACCGAGGCCCCAAGGATCAAATCGATCACCACGACGGGACGCAAGCCGTCGATCTCGACGACGACGGTGACCTCGATATCATCTCAATCGGATGGTACAACCCCAAGGTCTGGGTCTTCGAAAACCTGTGACGGTGTTTCCTGCTTCATCGGACCCAGAACGAAGTCTACGGCGAATTTGGGCGTCCGGGACTGGGTATCATGGCCTGCCAATGCTCGGATAGTCTTCCGTCCGATGCCAAGGATGTGAGGCCGAGGGACATGCCCTGGCCGTCGGCCGCAGCCGGCCAGGGATCGACGCCATTGGCAAAGCCCCCGGGATGTGATCCGTCGCTATAGCGGATGTCCGCCAGGACTTGCCCCAGGGGGTCTCGCAATACCAGGCGCTCTCCTCGGTTGCTCAGGCGACCGTCATAGACGCCGGCCACGAGAAGGTCTGACCCATAGACATCGGTTAAGGCCTGAACCTGGAGGGCGCCTTGGGGAACGACTAACGTGTATTGGTCGGGTTCTAGGATCATATCGGGAAAGGTAAAATCGATGCCCTGGGTAAAGCGCAAACGATTCAGATTGATAGCTGTATCGCCTGTATTGACGAGTTCCACATACTCAATGTCAGATTCAACGCCACCGGGACCTGCGGCATGGTGGTACATGATTTCCGAGATGCGCAGTCCGGCGAACGACCCTACGACGAAGACCGCTTCGTTGAGTGCGCTCCACTGCCCTCCGGCCCAGGTCCGGGCCCGCACATGGACACTGCGTGTCAGGGCGACCGGTCCTGTGTATTCCGACAATGTAGAGCCACTGGCTTGCATGCCCTCCAGGGCTGCCGCTATCAGGAAATCCGGACTGGATGCTGTGCCGTTTAGACCGTGTAGCGCCAGCACATTGCGCCCTGTCTGCAGCAGATGACGGTGAGCCGATATGTCGAATATCTCGGGTGCGATGCCGGCCTCATGGGCATGCGTGGCATGGCTTTCCCAAGTGGCGTCTTCCGCGACATTAGCCCTCTGAATTTGCACGCCGTTGAGGTAGGCGATGAATCCATCATCGTACCAGATCTTGAGTATCAGCGTCTGGTAGGCCGAGGGATCTCCGGTGATGTCAAAGGGGATGCGCACATAGCAGGAGGTGTTTTGATTCCACATCTCCTCCTGCAGGTCCAGCCCTAGGTCGAGATCCGAGTTCCAGGCCAGATCAAAACCAACCTTCCCGGATCCTGCCCGCCAAGCCGAATCATCAAAGTCCGTCCCACCCTGCCAAGCGGCTGCGATGGGACCCTGCGGGATCAATACCCGTTTCTCCGCTGATAGGGAAACAAGGGTTTCCGACATCTGCTGGGGCAATTCGCCTAGCCGGGGATCGGCACCGTCGAGGCTGTAATACACCCTCTCTCGAACACCTGCCCCGAGCAGTTCCAGTCTGGCGGGTTCTGAAATCCTCCCGCCATGCTGTGCGATGCCATTCACATAGAACACCGGCGCATCCACGGCCGGGTACCAGGAAACACGCCGGAACTGATCCAGGACCTCATTCGCACGGGTGGGCAAATAGGTCTCGACGATGCGTGCGACCTCTTGCTGCCAATCTTCCTGGGTATAGGGTCGATTCCGACTGGCATCCCCCCAACGAGCCGACTCTGCAATGATCGCCAGCTCTATCCGCTCTGCACGGGCCCGTACCCGCTCCCGACTGGCGGCGAGTGTCAGGGCTCCGTTGAAGAAGTGTTGGTGGACGCGGTCGGCAAAGCGCATCCGGTATTCTTCATTGGTCAATGCCAGTCGTTCGTGCAGCCAATGGGGATTGAAATACTGAAACTGGCTCCCTGCCGAGGTAAAAGGTTCGACGAGATTGAAAACGCCCGTTCCCAGACTATGCTCCGAATCGTGCTGGAACCACTTGAAACCATCCGGTTTGACGCGGTTGTAGACAGAGAAGGTGTTGTTGGGAATGTTGCCATAGCGTGATCCGGGACCGTCGCGATCTCCGGTGAAGTAATCAATAGTCATGAAGTCGATGAGATTGTCGACATCCAAGAGCTTGGGATAGTTTGGATTGTCGCTACCGTCCGGATTCAGCCCCTGGGCCTGTAAATAGACCGCAGGGTTGGAGAAGCCCCCTAGGGCCAAATCGTAGAGCACGCGGAAGGCATCTCGATTGCCGTCCGTGGCCACCATGCGTCGATTCTCGGTCTTGATCACGTCGTAATCATCGGCATCACCCCCGAGATAGGACGCCGCATAGGAGGCTTCCGCGCGTTCCTGCGTCTGAAACAGGCCCCAGTAGTGTCCGTTCAGGTAGAGGTGATAGTAACGGCTACGCGTGTAGGGTTGGCCCATCTGCCCCTGGAGATCCCGTGAAAAGATTTCACGCACCATGGTATTGCGTGGACTGCCTTGAAAGCTCCAGGAGTAATTCTGGCTGGTGCGGAGATCCACGCTACGAAACGCATCAACGCCTTCGTCTCCGAACAGGGGATACTTCAGGCGGGACATGCCGTACTCGGACCGGAAGAAGAGACGGAATGCATGCTTGGGGTTGCCGCCTTGGCGCGAGAACCCCCCGCGGACGCGTAGACCGCCGTTGATGTGAAATCCCGGCGTATCATCGGGGTGGATCAACTCGACAGAAACCGGTCGTTCCCAATTGCGTCCATCACTCTGGGCATGGACGTAGATCCCCTTCGATTCGTCGAAGAGATTGTCCAGATCGGTCACCAGCGAGACCGTGGGAACAGACTTGAGGGAATCGACGATCAGGCCGGCATAACGGGGGGCATTAACGATATCGGGATCCATCCCGTAATCCATTCGCTGACCGTTGACGCTACCGCCGGGCCACTGGGGCCCCGGCCGTTGTCCTCCCTGGGACTGATGTTTGACATCCTCCAAGAACAGATAAGTGTGCGTGACGATGGGCGTATCCTGCCAATTGGCCTTGACTGCCGCGGCACGCAGGCAGGTCGTCTTTCCAATCACCAGAGGCGTTGCGTAGGGAAGTCCGGGTCGTGTGACGCCCCGGCGGCGTCCGGTGGTTTCAGACTCGAAGGCTTCCTTGAGAGGATGCCGGCCGTCCAGGGTATAGTAAATGGTTGCTCCCTCGGTCTCGGTTTCCAACACCACGGTGATGGGGTCCTGGTAGAAACCTCGGGTCACGCTGAAAGTCACTGGCGCCGTGATTCCCTCATAGGCCGCGCCATTGGGGGCGTCCGGCGTGGGGGCGATGAGCAGACGCCAGGTATCGGCCCCGTCGGGGAGACGGCCCAGAGAGAGATCTGCCGTCTGCGCCGTGAACTCAACCGAATCGACCCGAGTCTGACCGTCGGCATAATAGAGACCGATCTGCTCCCCGGCGCTGCTGAGACTGAAACTGGCGTGCAATCCCGCGTCGGCGACGTCTTTGTCCATCCAGATGATAAGGAAGCCTTGGGCGGCAAGGGTGGTCAGATCGGGTCGGTCGCCGGGGATACGCCACCGTGTCGGTTCGGAGAGATCGTCGGTCAGGTACCAGTCGCCCACATCGATGGGCGCCGACGAGGCATTGTAGAGTTCGACCCAGTCATCGAACTGCCCTTGCGGATCTGCCACCGCTCCGGTATTGGCTGCCATGAATTCGTTGATGAAGATCCCTTGAGCATCGGCGCGAGTGGCCGTGGCGGCACAGGTCAGTAGGCACCAAAGTCCGAAATACCAGGCAATCTTATTCACCCTTCTTCTGTACTCTCGCATGGGTACCTCAGGTCTGTCACTTCTATAGTTTTACCCATCAACTTATACCATTTTGGTTCCCCTGCTGTAAAGATCCGCGTTGCTGACACGGTCGCGAGAAAAAAGGTTAACGGCTGTAATTTGGCAAAAGAATGTATATAATAGCGCAGACAATTCTATCCCCGAGATGGGTAACCGTTCACCGCGTTGTGAGGAGTTCGGGATGTTGAGCTTGCCGATGTCACGAGTCAAGAATGAGGTTCTCCCCGCTAGGCGAGCGATCCTTTTCTTACCAGTCATTGTCTTGGCAATTGCTTCTGGGACGCAGGCGGCCACTCATCAGGTCCCCGAGGACTTTGCCACGATCCAGGAGGCGATTGATGCCGCCCAGACAGGTGACATCGTGATCGTCGCCCCGGGCACCTATATTGAGACCCTCCGGTTTCCTGGACGGGACATTACCCTCACCAGTACCGATCCTCTGGACCCAGAGGTGGTGGCGACCACCATACTGTCCTTACCCGTCGAGGGTGGACGCCGTACGGGTATACAGCCTTTGAGGAACAGCGTCGTCCTCTTCAATCAAGGCGAAACGCCGGCTTCGGTGTTGACGGGTTTTACCATTCGGGACGGATTTGGCACACGAGTTCCGGAGCTGGAGGATTCCCAGGTCCCCCTGGAGGTCTACATGGGTGGTGGCGTGCTGTGCCAGGATGCCTCACCGACCATCACCCGCAATCACTTCCGCAACAACATTGGGGCTGTCGAATCTGACAGCGAGCAGGGGCTAGGCGGCGGCGTGGCGTGTTTCGGTTCAGAGGCCCTCATCATCAACAACATTTTCACTGAAAATCGTAGTTCCATTGGTGGGGCCATGATTACCTTCGATTCCAACCCCCTGATCGCTAACAATCTCTTTGTTGACAACTCGGCACTGTTGGTGGGGGGCGTCTATTTACGCGGCGGCCGTTTCCTGAACAACACCCTGGTCGGCAATCATGCCGATCAAAACATTGGTCACCTACTTGTCGTGCCATTCGATGAGCAATCCTCTATCCTGGTGCAAAACAACATCTTCAGCCAATGTCCCGCAGGAGGCGGCATCCTTGGCGGTGAGAGGGGGCCAGGATCTTGGTTCGCTTACAACGACGTCTGGGACAACGAACCGATGAATTTTATCGATGTCAGTTTCTTTGAACAGGGAACCTTTCAGCCTGACTCGCGGACGTGGGTCGGTGCCTTCGGCAACATCAGTGAGGACCCAAAATATATGGACATCGAGAATCAGGACTTTCGGCTGCGAGACGACTCCCCCTGCGTCAACGCCGGAAATCCCGACCTTGAAATCGGTCTCATGGATACTGACTTGGATGGCCGGGCCCGTCTCTTTGCCCGCCGCGTGGATATGGGCGCCTATGAACTCGCCATGCTGACCGGCCCGCAGGCGGATGCCGGCCGCGACCAGGATGTCTTTACCGGAACGCGAGTCACCTTGGACGGCAGCGGCAGTGTCTTTCCCGATCCCAACAATCTCACGCGGCTCCACCTCTGGGATCAACTTGAAGGTCCTAGCGCAGAATTGAGTGACCCCCGATCGGTCCAGCCGAGCTTCGACGCTCTGCAGGAGGGCCAATATCGCTTCGAACTGATCGTCTATGACGGCACACATGTCAGTCAACCCGACGAGACGGTAGTGACCGTGACACGCCGTACGCGCGGAGGAGGCTAGGGATCGAGAAAAATGTCTCCCCCCAAATTTTGTCCCCGAACAGGCCGTCGATGCAGGGTCGCCGAATAACTTGGCGGCTGTGGAAGCCCATCGGCTAGGCCCGGGCAACCTCGCTCAAGCGCTTGCATGAATGAGAAGGCGTTGAGCCTCTCTAGAGCTCAGTGTATTTCCTAGTTCAGTCCCGGATCACACTCGTTATCCCATAACCTCTTTCGACTCCGATTGGCTGCAGAACCCGTGGGTCTACATTGTCGGCGAAAACGGTTCTCGGCGCAATGGCAAAGTCATCCATGCCCAGCAAACCTCAGTCTGAGTTGAACCAGTGAGATGATTACGAGCAAGAAAACCTTGTTCTTTTCCAGCGTCCACACGACAATCTTAGTTGCTGCTGAGACCACCCGCATGTACGTAAGATGAGTATTCCAGATTTTATACGCGACAACCTCAATCCTCAGTTCCTTGGGGATGGCGAAGGCGATGCTTTTCAATGCTTCGTCGCCGACGCGCTGCGCCCTGAGTTTCCACGGCTTCACTTGTTCCCGACAGGTGGCAAGGACGGTGGGATCGATCTTAGCCAGACCGACGATTTGTCACGCGTCGTGGGAGAGACGAAGAAAATCGGTGCCAACGACGTTTCGACTGCGGCGAATAAGGACTGGAATGAAGTTGCTGAGAGGCTTCGTAAGCATCTTATCAGTCCCGACGGACCAACGAAGGGACAAAGCCAATACCGCCCTTGGTATCGACAAGACCTCCCAGTGACGGAGTATCTCTTTTGCATCAGTGGACGACTGGCAAACGAAAATCAACGCGATTCGTTGCGTGACAAGATC
>JADFHU010000142.1 GCA_022567055.1 Planctomycetota bacterium | reverse complement strand
CTTGACCGACGAAGGCACACGGCAGATGTTCATCATTCGCATCCGGCAGGCTTCCAAACGCGAGGCGGCAGACTAAGGGACCGGCAAGAAATAACTTGGACTTTTGAATGCCCAATTGCACCCCATCTTTGATCGCTTCTCAATCGCGAAATCCGCGACGTAGAACAGCTACGCCTGTGGTTTCGCTCAATCGGGCGCGACCCAATATGGGGCACACTTGGACCCCAAATTGTCCAACTTATTTCTTGCCGATCCCTAAGCGTATCCGCCATCCCATGATGTTGGGTTTCATAGTGGCCTTTTGGGCAACTCCTCATATGACGATCGGTCACCTCATATGCGCTGTTGGGACGACGGCTTACATCTCTATCACTCTTAAGTCGCCGGAGATGCCCGGCACACAATATTGGGGTGCAGTCGACGCCCGTACGCGTCGCGGCTGACCCCATGCGTCAGTTTCGACAATACGCGAGTCGGATATAAAGCGTGTTGAAAGGAGAAGCCCATGCAGATAAACACAGCCACGATTAGAACGAACTCAAAGATTTCAGTTGGCCTTTGTATCTTCGTCGTTCTTGCAGTGACTGGCGGATGCGTCTCGGTACCTCCTCAGGTGGCCACCATTCATCAGAAGGAGTTGGAGATACTTCAGTCGCTGGAGAAAGCCCATCTTGCGATGGTGGACTCTTTCATTGACCAGAAGATACAGAACTTCGAGGACTTCTTCTTCCAAACTTACGGCCCGCTTTTCTTGGAACACTGGATGGGTGATTTTCAAACGCTCAACGGACGCCCATACGACGCCGCCCAGGACTTCCCGACCTTGTACAACGATCTGGTTGCGGAGTATCAGGCGGAGTCTGCACCAATCGAGGAGGCGCGCCGCCAACTCCACATCGCAATTGCAGCCGAATACCGGAACGCGATCTCGGCACACAAAGCAGTTGCCGCTTGGATCAACAACCTTGAGAAACTCAATGCTGCGCAGCGGCAGGCAATCGATGACCTCTTGGGATCGCTTAAACCTGGTCTGTCCTTAGATTCAATCGACAACGACATCAAAACAGCAAAAGAAAGTGTCGAGAGAAGAATCTCGGGACTCCAGTAACATAAACCTGGCCGTAACCCCAACTTATTATGGAGACCCTCAATGGCAAAACGCAGTGCAATCGGCAAGCTGGCAAGTGCGAAAACTAAGAGGAAATTCGCTGACGAGCTTTCAAGCCATACATCGCTGACCGCGGACGAAGTCAGTGATCTATTTCCGACGAAGAGCGACCGTGAAGAGTTGCTGGAACTCATCAAGATCGTTAACTCCGATGCCGACGACAAAGACAAAAAGGCTGAACTCACCGCCAAGATTGGGAAGGTGGGCAGCGCTGTTATGAAGATTGTTAGGAAGTTCGCTACCGGCGTCTAGAATCGGGCGGCTGGTCGCCTATCGGGAGAGGGAGCCCCCTTACGGAGCCCCCCTCCCACACCACGACTCGACTGAGCTCGTCGAAGTCCGGACATGCGGGACCGCATCCGGCGGTTCGCCTGATCAAGGCAGAGCAGAAACTGTTTATTGCCGATCCCTAACCCCTCTTGATCAAGTGCCAAAATGTCCCGGTCAGCAGAGCCAAGGCGCAGAGTCCGAGTGCCGGTGCCCAGAGGCCGGCCCAGCCGTAACCAAAGCCTTCGGGGGCGTGTTGAAGCAGGACTGCCACGCCGGCGATGCCCACGCCCAGCAGCCCCTCTCCTCCTACCAGACCCGATCCAAAGAGCACACCCCTTTCTCGCCGGGCCCCCGCCTGATCCTTGTCTCGTGACGTTCTTTCGGCGCCCCATCTGAGGAGTCCGCCCAGGAAGACCGGCATCATGGTGGACACCGGCAGGTAGACGCCCACGGCAAAGGGCAGGCTGGGGATGCGCAGCAACTCGCAGCCCAGTGCAATTGCCACGCCCATGCCTACGAACAGCCAAGGCAGGTTTTGTTGCAAAACGCCCTCGATCACCACCTTCATGAGCGTGGCTTGGGGTGCGGGCAATTCATCGGTGCCAAACCCATAGGCCCTGTGTAAGAATATCACGGTCAAGCAGACGAAGAGGGCAGAGGTCACCACCCCGATGAGTTCTCCGATCTGCTGTTTCCTGGGCGTGGCCCCCAACAGGAAACCGGTCTTGAGGTCCTGAGAGCTGTCCCCGGCGATGGAGGCGGCAATGGCCACGACACAGCCCACGGTCAGTGCGGCCACCTTGCCGTTGTCACCGGTCCAACCCAGCAGGAGAAAGATGGAGGAGGTCAGTAACAGGGTAGCGATGGTCATACCGCTGGTGGGATTGGAGGTGACACCCACGAGTCCGACGATTCTGGACGACACCGTCACGAAGAAGAACGCACAGAGGATGACCAGCAGGGCGGCGATCGTCCGGGCGCCCACCTGAGCGAGCACGGGAAATACCTGGGGGACCAGGGACATGGCCAGGAACAGCAACAGAAGCCCGCCCCCTACGATCTTCAATGAGAGGTCCTGTTGGGTACGGGGTTCTCTGCCGGACGTCTGAGCGAATCGTTCCTTGACCTTCCCTACGCCGATGCGAATGCTCTCGATGACGGTGGGGATGGACCGAATCAGGGTGATCAGGCCGCCGGTGGCGACGGCTCCCGCGCCAATGTAGCGCACATACCTCGTCCAAATGGCGGAGGCTGACATGGCATCGATGGCCAGTAGGGTCTCCGGATAGAGGGGGTCGCTCCGGCCGCTGCCCCAATAGGCGATCACGGGAATGATGACGAGCCAGGAGAGCAGACCGCCACCGACCATGATGGTGCCGATCCGGGGCCCCAGGATATATCCCACCCCGAAGAGCGCCGTTGACACCTTGCATCCCAACTCCGCCTTGGGCAGCAGGGGTATTGCTACGGTGACCTTACCCGGCACGAGGTGCAGACCGTCGATGACCAGTTTGTACAGGGCACCGAAGCCGAGCCCCCAAAAGACATTCCGGGCCCGGCCGCCCCCCACGTCGCTGGCCACTAAGACCTCTGCGCAGGCGGTCCCCTCCGGATAGGGAAGTTTGCCGTGTTCCCGGTCGATCAGAAAGGCCCGCAGGGGGATCATGAAGAGCACGCCGATGAGCCCGCCGCAGAGCGCCAGGAGGACCATCTGCAAGAGGGTGGGATCGAGTTGCCAGAGAAAGAGGGCCGGCAGCGTGAAGATCATCCCACTGGCCAGGCTGCTGGAGGCCGATCCTATGGTCTGTGACATGTTGGCTTCCAAAATCGTGCCGGGCCGGCCGATGCCTCGCAAGCCGCGAAAGGCCGCCACGGTCATGACGGCCACCGGAATCGAGGTGGAAATGGTCAGGCCCGCGACCAGACCCAAATAGGCGTTGGCCGCTCCAAAGACGATACCGAAGAGGATACCCAGGACCAGGGCCTTGGCACTGAACTCCCGTGGGCTCCCCGAACTCGCGACATAGGGTCTATATGGCCTCTCCTGTGTCTGAGGCGTGTAGGCCGTGCCATCCAGTCCCTTCTTGTCCATTGCGAGCACTCCATGAACACAGTGAGCCGATACCATACCGGAATTAGGGACACCGTGCCATATTCGTGTGAGTTGGGACGACGAACCGCAGTCGCTGAGAAGCTAGTAATCAGTAATCAGTTATCGGTTTGGGTTGAAGACTGGCCACTGATTACTCAACACTGATTACTGACCACTGATTACTGAATCCCTGACCTGCGGGTCGACTTTTCTCGCGACGGGGCTATACTCACCCCATAAATCGTTCACCTCGATGGGAGCCCGACCATGAATAGAATCCACCCGCAACTCTCCCTGGCACTCATGACTATTTTTTCGAGCATAGGAGTAGGTTCCATTCAGCCTTGGTCCGAAGATCCCCGCTACTGGCAGTATCGGGGCGCGCCCGTCATGCTCCTGGGCGCGAGTGACGACGACAGTCTCTTTCAATGGCCGTCACCCCGTTTGGAAGCGCATCTCGACGCCCTGCAGGCGGCGGGCGTCAACTACATCCGCAACACCATGAGCGACCGTCATGACCATGATTTTGAAATCTATCCCTATGACCAACGAGCCGACGGCAAGTACGATCTGGATCAATGGAATCCTGAATATTGGCGCCGCTTCGCGACGCTCCTGCGCGAGACCCAGAAGCGGGACATCGTCGTCCAGATCGAAGTCTGGGACCGCTTCGACTACTCCCGCCAGCACTGGCCCCCACATCCCTACCATCCCCACAACAACATCAACTACTCGGCGGCGGAATCTGGTTTCGCCGAGGTCTACCCCGATCATCCCGGGCGCAACAGGCAGCCTTTTTTCTACACGACCCCCCTCCAGCGCCACAACCGAGCGGTGCTCGAGTATCAGCAGCGTTTCGTGATTAAACTCCTCTCCTACGCCCTCGAGTACGATCATGTGCTCTACTGCATGGACAACGAAACGTCCGGCGAGGAGGCCTGGGGCGCCTACTGGGCTCAGTTTATCCAGGAGCATGCTGCGAAGCGAGACAAGCGGGTCCTGGTCACCGAGATGTGGGACGCCTGGGATCTGCGCGGCGATCAGCACCGGCGAACCTTCGATCACCCCGAGCGCTATGCGTTTTGTGATGTCTCGCAGAACAATCAGAAAAAGGGGCAGGTCCACTGGGACAACTTCCAATGGGTCCGCCGGCGCATCGCCGCGGCGCCGCGTCCCCTCAATACCGTCAAGACCTATGGCGCCGATGGCGGCAGACACGGCAATACGCGCGATGGGATCGAACGCTGGTGGCGGCACGTCATCGGTGGCGCCGCGTCGGCCCGCTTTCATCGACCTGCGTCGGGGCTGGGACTGTCGCCCCTGTCGGTCGCCTCCATAAGAGCGGCTCGTCGGCTCGAGTCCCTCGTCAGGTTCTGGGAGATTGAGGCCGCCAATCATCTGCTCTCGCAGCGCGAGGCGAACGAGGCTTTCCTGGCGGCGCGACCGGGCCATGCCTATGCCCTCTACTTCACCGATGGCGGGCGGGTCGGCCTTGATCTGCGGGAACACGCCGGGCAGTTCACGTTACGTTGGATCGACATCGGTACGGGGGACTGGGGGCCGTCGGATCACGATGGGGGCAAAGTTGTGCCTATTGAGGCACCCGGCTCGGGGCACTGGTTGGCGGTGTTGCTGAAGCGCTGAGCGTGCCTAGCCTCGTTGTCGTTGTCAGCGAAGCGGCAATCGTTGTCGTAATCGAACCCGCGATCGAATCAACTGAATGTTTCGACTACGACAACGATCGACTCACTGTGGGCCTGGACTCACCCAGGTCGGCCTTCCCCTAGTTCGCGGAGACGGGCTCCTCCGACATCCGATCGACAATGGCCTGTCCAAAGCCGGAGCAAGAGACCTCGGTGACATTCTCGCGGTCCTCCTTCCTCATGAGTCGCGCCAGATCGTAGGTGACATGGGCATCTTTGATGGCATTGCCGAGTCCCTTCACGACCAAATTCGCGGCTTCGTTCCAGCCCATGTGCTCGAGCATCATGACGGCGGAGAGGATCAGAGAGCCGGGATTGACCTTGTCCTGACCGGTGTACTTGGGAGCCGTGCCATGGGTCGCCTCAAACAGCGCCACCTCGTTGCCGATGTTGGCGCCGGGTCCCAGACCGAGCCCGCCGACCAGGGCGATGGCCGCGTCGGACAGATAGTCCCCATTAAGATTGGGCAGCGCCATCACGCTGTATTCTTCGGGCCGCGTCTGTATCTGCTGAAAAATGGAATCTGCGATACGATCCTTGATGAGGATCTTGCCTTGCGGCATCTGACCGTCCCATTTTTCCCAGAGCGTCTTTTCCGTGATGAAGGTGTCGCCAAATTCAGCCGCCGCGACCTCGTAGCCCCATTTACAGAAGGAGCCCTCGGTGAACTTCATGATGTTGCCCTTGTGGACCAGCGTGACGGACGGGAGTTTCTGTTTGATCGCCCATTCGCAGGCCTTGCGGACCAGACGCTTGGAGCCTGTCTCGGACATGGGCTTGACACCAATCCCGCTGTCGAGTCGGATCTGACGGCCGGTCATCTCTTTGATGAGATCGATGATGGCACGGGCCACTTCGCTGCCTCTTTCGAAATCGTGACCGGCGTAGACATCCTCGGTGTTTTCGCGAAAGAGCACGAACTTAACCTTGTCTGCCGATTTGTTGGGACAGGGGACACCCTCGAAATAGGTCACCGGACGCACACAGGCATAGAGGTCCATGCGCTGTCTGAGCCCCACATTGATGGAGCGGAAACGAGGGGCGATGCCGTCCGTCTTGCCACAGGCCTCGCAACGATCACCATGGTTCTGCTGGTGGGCGCAGTGCAGGCAGACGTGGGTCTCCTCTCCCACCGGGGTGGTGAAGGGGCCCTTGATCGCGATCTTGAGGTGCTGGATGGCATCGATAGCCTCTTGCGGTAGGACATCCTCACCGCCGTAGAGCTGCAGTGCCTCCAGTCCAACGTAGATAGGGCACCACTGGATCTCCTTCTGTCCGTCATAGGCTTTGGCTACCGCTGACTTCACCACGTGCTGCATCGCCGGCGTGATGTCGAGGCCGATGCCGTCCCCGCGTAATAGGCCAATGATCGGGCGATCTCCCACCGTCAACTTACCTGCCTTGGATTCGATGAGATCCCCTGCGGGGATGTTGATGTGCTTAAACTCGGGCATCTTGTTTCCTCATGATAGCTTAGTCGTTCATTCAGTCTTTCCGATTGCCAAAAACGCCGTGGATACGGGCTCTGAGGGTGGTAAACCATCGTCGCAAGAAAGAAGAGGCCGAGTTTAGCACACCCGATTCTCACGATCAATAGAAAACCAGGCATCGAATGGGCAGGTGTTCAGTAATCAGTAATCAGTAATCAGTGATCAGTGATCAGAGACTGCCGACTTCCGATGACTGATTACTTCCACGACCTTGTGGATACCTGGGGAAGGGGCAAAAAAAAGGGGCGTTCACGTCTGCGTGATTCAGAGCCAATTGCCCCGGCCCCGTCGGCTGCGCAAAAAGCCCCCTGCGAGCGGAGGGAGAGGAGAGGAAAGCGAGATGTCGCAGGGGGTTTGCTTGTTTATCGATTGCTCCAGGGCAACCGTACATGTCTTATTTGGTTGCAGGCAACGGGCAATTCATCATTGCTAGACGGCCATGTCTATCTATTAACACTTATTGCTACCCATCGTTAGCTGATCCGTCTCGCGCTACTGGCCTCTATCATACCATCTCCATCGACTTAGTCTATAGGTTTTCCACTTTTTCTTGCGAAGCATCGGCTCAGCCAGCGAGAAAAAGGCTGGGCTAGTTCGGCCAGGCCAGCGGGAAAGTCTCAGAGCGGGGATGCGACTCCACATGCCCGTCCAAGAACGCGCAGTTTCCTCGACCACCAAGTTTGTTGCCTGCCGGAGCATGGTGGAAACCGGCGATGGTGTCCCAGAAGGGGCCGACTCCATCAGGACCCGGTTTGACGGCCCACTCGTTGCCCCCGTTTTGTCTCAGCCAGCCTTCAATCGTGCTGGTATTCTGCAAAACCATGTAGGTGTCATTCAGTCCCGAAGCATTGTAGGCAGTGTCCACATAGGAACTCTCTTCGGTAAAGGAAAAGGTCGTGGCAGGGTGTTTGACATTTTGCAGATTGCTGACCCTCAGGCCTTCAAGCGCCCCGGGAGGGCCCAGAAAGGCATTCATGGTGTAGTTGTACCAGGGCTGGTAATCGCGGATGGTACTTCCATTGGCCTTGTAGAACTGGTCCTCAGAGTAATTACGGGTCATGACCTTAAAAGTCGGGCAGATGAAAGACCTGGCATCGGCCAGATAGCGATACAGGTTGCCTCCATACTCCGGATGATCGCGCAGATTGACCTGTCCGTTGCACCAGCGGAGATGGAGATGGTTGCCACCCACGCCGTTTTCGACCGGCAAGCGGGCAGTCGTGTAGAAATAGCAGTTACTGGGATTGCAGAACCTACCGTCGTTGTCGGTGCAATACATGTCGACGGCCAGATAGTAGCCTTTGAGGTTGCCCTTGCAGGCCGCGCCTTGTCCCAGTTCCTTGGCCCGATTGAGGGCCGGCATGAGGACGGCCATGAGTAAGGCGATAATGGCGATGACGACCAGTAGCTCAATCAGTGTGAACCCCCGGTTGCGGTGCATGGCGGACTCCTTTTTCTATCGTCCTTTGCCGCGGTGCAACGTTTTCGCCGTGTTTTTGTCGATCTGCAGGCCAAAAACGCTATACCCTATAGACGTGATTGCGGTCCAGCGCATAGTAACAAATAGACGGAGTACAGACAAGCCGAAGTTCTGAGGGTTCCAGACTTTTCCATGACTCGGAATGATTTCGATGGGCTCAGTCACGTTGGCAGTTGTTCCCACTTTGTCTGTAGAGTAACCGGGAATCCGGTTCTCGGCTTTTCACTTAAGCCCGAGCTTCTGACGGCGCGCCAAGAGTGCTATCGATTCCCTCACCCGCTTGGCCCTTGTGTCGGGGCGTTTGGCCGATTGGATCCAGCCGATGTAGTGTTTCTGATAGCTGGGTGCAAGTTGCTCAAAGAAGGCCTCGGCCTGAGGGTTCTCCTCGAATACTTCCAACAATTCCCCGGGGACGCTCCAGTCAATGTCCGGCCGGGCGTCCTTGTCCCACATGCCCGAGGCCTTGGCCTTCCGGACGAGGTTCAGGCCAATGGGAGTCATTCGGCCTTCCTTGACCAGCTTGGCCACGCGCCTCTTGTTGAGTTCGGACCAGACGCTGTCTGCCTTGCGGGGTGTGAACTTTCGTACAAAGCGTGCCCCGTCCTTTCTCTTGATGATACTGTCTATCCATCCGAAACAGAGGGCCTCTTCCACCGCCTCTTCATAGACGAGCGAGGGCTTACGGGCGGCCTTCTTGTAGAAGACCAACCAGATACCCGCCTGTTCCTTGCGGTGGTGCTTGGCCAGCCAGTCCCGCCATTTTTGTCTCGTCTTGACGTAAACCTCCTTCATGACTCACCTCCTCCCGGCATCATATTTGGGTTCTGCCTGGTAGGACGGACGGGGTGGACCGCCAGCAACTTGCTCCGGTCCAGTGCGTTCTCCTCTCTACGATGCAGCCTACAAGGTCTCTGTCCATTCCATCAGGTTCTTCACCGCTTGTCCCCGGCCCTCGTGGATGTAGAGGCCGAGCTGAGCTATGGCAATGACCGCGCACGCGGGCACGGGCACACGATTCGGTCTGAATTTGAAGGCCACATGCTAGCAGCGGCAGTCCGCCGATTCTCGCCTCAGATTTGTATTCGAAGCCCCACCCGTCCCATTTTGCCTTTGCGGGATAAGGGAACGGCAAGAAATAACTTGGACTTTTGAATGCCCAATTGCACCCCATCTTTGATCGCTTCTCAATCGCGAAAACAGCGGCTTCCTTGGGTCAAACCTAGCTGCGATAGCAGCATAAAAAGCATCCCAAGCAATCCGCGACGTAGAACGGCTACGCCTGTGGGTAAGGAGTAAGGAGAAAGAGTAAGGGACACTCCCTTTCTAGAAGCGTTTGCTCGGCGTTCTTTTTGGCCGCCTATGAAAGCAGGATGGACGCAGATGGCTGGCGCCGGGATCTGAAGGTTGGACTTTGGTCTAGGTCCGCCGTTCCAGTCACGCTGTGCCTGCCTGCATAGGCTGCGGTAGGCTCGTCTCTTCAAGCAAGCTGGACCGATGAGCCCTCCTGGCCCGCTAGAAGGACGGCTCTTATGGCCTGTGATGGCTTCCCTCAGCGACCGCACGCTTAGACCGCCTTAGACCGCCTGTTGAGGACTCGGAAAAAGCCCCAAGTCCGAGGGGTTTTAGACAATAGTGTCGAACAACGGTTATATTTTCTAAGCCATTGGCCTACCTCAACTTAAGATCCCCCTCTTGAGCCATACTATCACATTTCCTGCTATTTTGGTCCCATAGAGTGCCTTAAAGCCTTGG
>JADFHU010000141.1 GCA_022567055.1 Planctomycetota bacterium | reverse complement strand
CTATGAGTATTGTGCCTAACACCATAAACGTCTTATCGGTCATCTAACCACGCGAGCTTGATTATTATA
Organism: Planctomycetota bacterium; assembly: GCA_022567055.1. Classification (GTDB taxonomy): domain Bacteria; phylum Planctomycetota; class Phycisphaerae; order Sedimentisphaerales; family Anaerobacaceae; genus JAIPFM01. The sequence goes on along the minus strand of JADFHU010000141.1, from coordinate 9,908 downwards.
AGACGCTCTTAAAATAATTGGATTTCGACAGCGGAGTGTCAGCAAAATGACCACTTACGTTCTCCCGACCCGCGCGGCAGTGTTCGCACTGCCTGCAGGCCCAGTTGAGCCAGGTGACGCCGATGCGATCGCCGATGCGGTGCTTGGATGCCTGCGGGCCCAGGGCATCGACGGTGCCGACGATCTGGTGGCCCGGCGTTACCGGCAGCCGATCCGGTTCGAGTCGACCTTCCACCGTGTCCAGATCGGTATGACATAGCCCGCAGACAGATACCTTGATCCGGATCTGATTTCCCTTTGGCCTGGGTGTAGGAAGGGTGGTCCGTTGGAGTGGAGCCGATTCCGTTGTGCCGTGTTGTTCCAGGGTATATGCCCGCATAGTGCGATCCATTGTAGCGGGCCGGGCCGGGGGTTTCTAGGCGCGAAGAGAACTCGCCCCGTCTTCAGTCGAGTGACGGTGTCCCCTGGGTCGTAAACGCGGCTACCCGCCTGACGGCGAGCGTAGACTACGGTAGGCCCACGAAACACCGCGGGAGTCCACTTCTTCCCCCTTGAGTGCTAGGAGCCTGTCGGAGAATTCGATCTGGCTTCGAGCGGCCCTTTTTCTTGAACCGTTTTATCTGCTGCTGTCGCAGCGACTGTCGGATCAAGGCAGCCGCTGTTGTCCGCCTGGCTGCATCCGGCTGCACCGACGATAGAACAAACATCGCCTGCTTCGCCGTCTTTGCCAGGCGAAAAAATTGCTCGCTCTCGGGCCGACGACGGAATTTTCCGACAGGCTCCTAGGACGGAACTCTGTAAGATTGCTCTATCGGCACAGTCGCATACGAGAAGCCGGCCTGAGATAAGATGATATTCGGGATAAGAATATGTGTGTTTATGCCGGGCTGGGGAATGGCGACGCATGCCCTTTGGTAATGAGTTTCGCAATGCACTTACGGGAGATACGCAATGGGCACATTCGACGTTGGCTGTAGGATTGACAATCATGTTGATCGTTCCAAATCCGCGCGGGAATCGAGACTACTGGTTGACACCGGCAGCGAATTCACCTGGATCAGCGAGAAGACCCTCAACAAGATAGGCGTCACCCCCGAAAAGAAAGACATTCCCTTCGTGATAGCGAATGGTCAGAACATCACACGGACCGTGGGATTCGCAATCATTCACGTGAATAGGGCATTCACGGTCGATGAAGTCGTATTTGCCCAGAAGGGCGATATGCAACTACTGGGTGTCAGAACCTTGGAAGGCCTAAGGCACTCTAACAAACCCCTGCTGGCTTCGGCCGGCTGCAGCGGCCCTCTGCGGCGTTGGCCTCCATCGACGATGCTCACATCGCCTGCTTCGGCCGCCTTGCAGAAGGCCGCTTCGCTCGGCCTCGAGCCGACGCGACGGTTTTGTTAGAGCACCTAAACCTGAGGGTGGATTCCAGAGGGAAAAAGCTGGTGGCTGCGGGGCCGGTCAGTGCGGCGACTGTTGCATGCCCGCCCCAGTGAGAGCGTCGTCGGGCAGATTCCTCGCTGTTTTAGTATCGGCTTGAATTTGTCTTGCTTTTCAAAACCTCACCGATATTCTACCCTGCTATGAGGCTTCCACTCTTTGGGGAACATGGTTTCTTGAGTTCGTCGGTGGGTCGTAAACAGTTTGTGGCGGCCACGGGGCTCTGTCTGATTCTCTTCGTGGTGGTCCATCTGGCGGGAAACCTCCTGCTCTTTGCCGGGCCCGACGTCTTCAACGCCTATGCGCATAAGCTGGCGAGTCTGCGTCCCGCGCTCTTTGTAGTCGAAGCGGGTCTGCTCGTGATCTTTGTGAGCCACCTGGCGGTGACGGTCTTACTGGTCGTCGAAAATAGTAAGGCACGGGGCAAGACCCGTTACGATGTTCAACGATCCCAGGGTGAACGGTCCCTTGCCACGAGACTCATGCCCTGGACGGGCGGGATTATTCTGGCCTTTGTGATATGGCATCTCCTGGATTTCACTTTCACCGACCCTGACGGTCCCCGCGGCATCATGCCCAATGAAGTGCGTCGGGGGCTTTACGGTGTGGTATTCAACTCTTTTAGAAATCCCCTAAACAGCTTGTTCTACATCGTGGCCATGGTTGCAGTAGGCCTGCATCTCTCACATGGCCTGCAGAGCTTTGTGCAAACATTTGGATTCAGCGGACTGGCGCCGAGCCCCAAGCTGAAGGTGGCCTGCCAGGGTTTCGGATTGCTGGTCGGTCTGGTCTACAGCTGTATTCCCATCTACGTGATGGTGGTGAACATCATTACTTTCAAATCTGGGACGCCGGGACCTTGAGAGCACTATGCTAAACGCCAACATTCCAGAGGGACCGATTGAACAGAAGTGGCAGAACCACAAGTTCAAGTTGAAGCTCGTCAATCCGGCGAACAAACGCAAATACCACGTGATCGTGGTGGGGACCGGCCTGGCCGGGGCCTCGGCCGCCGCCACGCTGGCCGAACTGGGCTATGGCGTCACCAGTTTCTGCATCCAGGACAGTCCCCGCCGGGCCCATAGCATCTCAGCCCAGGGGGGCATCAACGCCGCCAAGAACTATCCCAACGATGGTGACAGTATCTTTCGACTGTTTTATGACACCGTGAAGGGAGGGGACTTTCGCTCGCGCGAGGCCAATGTCTATCGGTTGGCCGAGGTGAGTAACGAGATCATCGATCAGTGTGTCGCCCAGGGCGTGCCCTTTGCCCGGGAGTATGGCGGGTACCTGGACAATCGCTCCTTCGGCGGGGCTCAGGTGGCACGCACCTTCTACGCACGCGGCCAGACGGGACAGCAGTTACTCCTGGGCGCCTACAGCGCCCTCATGAAGGAGGTGAGCAGGGGGACCGTCCGTCTCATGCCCCGCTCCGAACTGCTCGACGTCGTCCTGCTCGACGGCCAGGCCAAGGGAGTCGTGATACGCAATCTGATCGATGGCACCATCACCTCGTATGCGGCGGACGCGGTTGTCTTGGCAACCGGCGGTTATGCGAATGTGTTTTATCTCTCCACCAACGCCAAGGCCTGCAACGTGGTGGCCACTTGGCGGGCCCACCGGAAGGGCGCGTTTTTTGCCAATCCCTGCTACACGCAGATCCATCCCACCTGCATCCCCGTGCATGGGGACTATCAGTCGAAGTTGACGCTGATGAGTGAGAGTCTTCGCAATGACGGGCGCGTCTGGGTCCCCAAGAAGAAGGGTGACAGGCGGGCACCGGGTGCCATCCCCGAGGACGAACGCGACTACTACCTGGAGCGCAAGTATCCGAGCTTCGGTAATCTTGTCCCCCGTGACATCGCCTCCCGCAGCGCCAAGGAGCGCTGTGATCAGGGCTACGGCGTGGGATCGACGGGAAGGGCCGTCTACCTGGACTTTGCCGATGCCATCGAAAGACTGGGGCGTCCCGTCATCGAGGCCCGTTATGGCAATCTCTTCGATATGTACAAGAAGATTGTCGACGTCGACCCCTACCGGGAATCGATGCAGATCTATCCCGCCATCCACTACACCATGGGCGGCCTCTGGGTGGATTACAATCTAATGAGTAATGTGCCGGGCCTCTTCGTCATTGGCGAGGCGAATTTCTCCGATCACGGGGCGAATCGCCTGGGGGCCAGTGCCCTGATGCAGGGACTGGCGGATGGCTATTTCGTTTTGCCCTACACCATCGGCGGCTATCTGGCGGAACAGGCGCCCTTGGAGGCCTCGGCCGTTGAAAGCGCGGCCTTTGGCACCGCCCAGAAAAAGGTTGAGGCCACCATCCAAAAGCTACTCTCCATCGAGGGCAAGCGCACGGTAGATGATTTCCATCGAGAACTGGGTCGTCTGCTCTGGGACAAGTGCGGTATGGCCCGTAGCGAAGCGGGGCTCAAGGAGGCCTTGGAAGAAATCCCGAAGATTCGCAAAGAGTATTGGGAGAACGTCAACGTACTGGGATCGGAAGGGGAGTTTAACCAGGTCTTGGAGCGTGCCGGTCGCGTGGCAGATTTTCTGGAGTTCGCCGAGACACTGGTCATTGACGCCCTGGGCCGGCAGGAGTCCTGTGGCGGACATTTCCGCGAAGAGTCACAGACCCCCGAGGGCGAGGCCCTGCGGGATGACGAAAAATACGCTTACGTGGCCGCCTGGGAGTTCAAAGGGGTCGGTATGAAACCGAAGTTACACAAAGAAAAACTCGTCTTTGAAACGGTCACGCCCTCTCAGAGGAGTTATAAGTAGTCTATTAAAATGTCTAAGACGATCGATCTAACGCTCAAGGTCTGGCGACAAGCACATTCGAGATCGGAAGGGCGATTCGCCACCTACCCGGCCCCGGGCATCGACACGGCCATGTCCTTTCTGGAGATGCTGGACGTGGTGAACACGACTCTCGAAAGGATGGGCAAGGACCCCATCGCCTTCGATCATGATTGCCGCGAGGGGATCTGTGGCGCCTGCGGTGCGGTCATCAACGGCCAAACGCATGGCCCCCAGCAGGGCACGACGCTTTGTCAGCTCCACATGCGGCAGTTCGAGGACGGACAGACGATTGTGATCGAGCCCTGGCGTGCGGCCGCCTTTCCCATCATCAAGGATCTGGTCGTCGACCGAACGGCCTTCGATGGCATCATCCAGGCCGGTGGATACATTACCGTCAAGACGGGCTCGGCGCCGGACGCCCACACCATACCGGTGCCCAAGGCCAACGCGGATTTGGCCATGGACGCGGCCGCCTGTATCGGCTGTGGCGCCTGCGTAGCCGCCTGTCCCAACGCCTCCGCCATGCTATTCACCGCGGCCAAGGTGAGTCATCTGGATTTGCTGCCCCAGGGCAAAGCGGAGGGGCCCCGACGTGTCATGAGTATGGTCGAGCAGATGGACCGTGCGGGCTTCGGCAACTGTTCCAACGAGTATGAGTGCGAAGCGGCCTGCCCCAAGGAGATCTCGGTCTCCCATATCGCGCGGATGAATCGTGCGTATCGCCGGGCGAAGTTTGCCGGCGCCCTGTAGTCCAGTGAAGGTACCACAATGGAAAGAACCCTAGTCCTAGTAAAACCCGATGCCATACAACGCGGTTTGATCGGAACGATCATGAGCCGCTTCGAACGCAAAGGCCTGAAGCTGATCGCCCTGAAGTTTATGAAATTGGATGATGCATTAATCAATAAGCACTACGCTCATCTGGTGGACAAACCCTTTTTCCCCTTCATTAAGGCCTTCATGACGTCCGCGCCGCTGATCGCCTCGGTGTGGGAGGGACTCGACTGCATCGAAATGGTGCGAAGAATCGCAGGCATCACCAACGCCCGACAGGCGGAGACGGGCACAATTCGCGGGGACTTCGGCGTGAGCGTTCAGAAAAACTTGATCCACGCCTCCGATGGGCCGCAGGCGGCCAAAGAAGAGATCGCCCGCTTCTTTCAACCGGACGAACTCCACGCCTATGACCTCTTTATGACGGCCGTTCTCTATTCGGGTGACGAGCTAGGGGGGTAGAGAGCCTGCTGTCATTCGGAAATCTCCATCGCCCTTCCCGCCTATGAAGAAAAGACAATTTTCCTCTTAATCCAGGGTGGGGGGTCTTGTCCCCCGTTAGCCCCATTTCGGGGCCTTTGCGCTTTTGGCTGTCCTTTATTTCCGGACCCCCCGGGGTTCCCTAATTCCTGCGAATCTTTTTATTTTATATGGACATCAAGTTAATTGGGACCCTACCCGATATCATGATCACAGTTGTCGTACGACGGAACATGAAACCATAGAAGAAAGAGAAATAAGGGGGTAGTACCATGATTGATGGAGTAGGACACGGACCCATGCACGGATCGGCGCCCATGCCCGTAGCGGCACAGGGTGCAAAATCGAGCGATGGTGACAGCGCACAAGCCACGGCCGAGCCAGAGGCTGGTCCCGCCACGGCAAGTGCGGAACATCTCTTGGATGTCCTTGCATAAACATCCAAGATCAATGCTGTGACGACATACCTCCCCAGGAATCAAAATTGATTCCTGGGGAGGTATTTTTTTGTGCAACCGTTGACCGATCATTTCGATGAGAAACGAACCGCAGAATATCGAACAAGGAATGACCAATGGTGAAGTTACTGCGCCTCATAAGCAATCTCATCAGAATCTTGCCTCCTACTCTTTTTTGCCGTCACAATGCTGTCCACTAAGATTGATATCAATTCGTCGTTCTTTTGATTCAGAGGGTCGACTTTCGATGGCGAGTCGTTGAGCCGTTCCATACGATCAAACTCACTATCCTTCAGTGTTCTGCTGTTCGATATTCTGCGGTTCAAAACACCCTTGCCACCACCTGTCAATCCCTTACTCCGTGAACTCTCTGCATGGGTCAACCATCTGTCACTGTTGGTGGCCAATCACCGTAAGTGAGCAGTCCCTCCGAATGTTCGGGGTCGGGCGCAGCCAAGCTAAGTGCTGCCGCGACTCCGTCACTGCAAGCGCACAGCGTCTTGATCTCCTCCGGTCGCATGAGCATGAAGGCGGTCGAGAGGGCGTCGGCCCAGCCTGCCCGTTCCGCGAGGACCCACGTCTTGAGGCACTGCCTGCCCTGTCCGCTCTGTCGTGCATCGACGATGTGCTCCCCCTTGACCTCCGTACCGGAGGCGCAGAGGGCCTGCCGCCGCAAGAGATGGACTCTCCGTGTGGGCCCCTCGCCCACCCCGACCGGCCAGCCTGCATGGCCTTCCGGAGGATCCAGGGCAAGGATCGAACTGCCTCCCGATTGCACGAGGCAATGGGTCATTTCCCAGTCTTCGAGGATGTCACCGACCCAGTCCAGGGCGAAACCCTTGCCGATGCCACCCAGATCGACACGCACGCCGGGTGCGCGGACCTCGACCGAGAAGTCCGTCTCGTCCAGTGACAGCAGATCTCGATGCGTCTGAGGAGAATCGTTCTGTGGGTCGGATCCAAAGGTGACGTCGAAGGCGCCGTGGGTGAGTTCGGTGACCTGTAAGGCCTGCTTCAGGCATATGAATGCCTCCGGACCCACGCGCACTCTGTTCCCCGGCTTCGTCCGGTTGATACGAAAGATGTCACTTCCCTCCAGGAAGCGACTCAGCTCCCTCTCCAAGCGGTCAATCTCCCTAAAGACTTCAACGGCCAAGCCGGAAGCGTCCTTGGCCGGCGCATCGGCGACGAAGAGTTCAAACTCCGTGGCCATGGCGAAGTGGGCGAAACGATGGTGGGGGGGAATGGCCGCGTCACGTGGCATCGTCTCGCCCCTAACGGCGCTAGGCGGTGAACTCGCCGGGCTCGAAGTAGAGCTTTTTCTCCTGTTCGATCGCGTCGTTGACCTTCATGACGGTCATGTCCGTCTCGTAACCGATCTCCACCGGGCAGTTGAGAGGCACCCCGTCACGAATCGCGGCGAAGAAATTCTCCAGGTGGGGTTGGTGGATCTTCTTGTCCCCCAGATCCGCGCTGAGGACGAAGGCATCCAGTTCCGCGGTGGCGCGGGCGTCGACCACAGACTGTCCCCGCATGCGATCCCACCAGGCCAACTCACTCAGAGAAGGCCCTTTTTTCGCCTTGAGGGCCTCGGTCATCAGGCCCGCCCGCTCCCACTCCTGCCAACTGGGCGCGGTGGCCTCGCGAAAGACACGTGTGATGCCGGGGTTCTCCGACATTCTCAGGCTGCCTTGCGTGCCCATGAAGTATTCGAAGTAGCCGACGCCGGCCCGCGTGGTCGTGAGGACTTGGTAGAACGCTCGGACCATGCCGTTAGGCGTCTCATAGTCATAGATGGCCATGACCGTGTCCCACCACTCCTTGTCGGTGTAGAAGTCGATGCCGCCGTTGGCCATCACCGCTCTGGGGGGCGTGCCCAGGAACCAGTTGTAGATGTCGATCTGGTGGGCGCCGAGATCGGAGATGGGACCGCCGCCATACTTCTTGTACCAGCGCCAGTTGCGAAACTCCTTCATGTTGGCAAAGCCGAATTCGTTCAGACGCGACTCGATGATTTCGTGCTTCGGAGCCCAACCCAGGTCGTCGGAGACGCTGCGATTCCACTGGCCATTGATGGTGGTGATGCGTCCCAGCAACTTGGCCTTGTCGATGAGCTCCTCCTTGGCTTGGAGGTAGCGGGGATTGCTGCGTCGCTGGTGTCCGATCTGCAGGATCTGACCGGTTTCGTGCTGGGCCTTGACCATGGCCTCGGCGCCTTCATGCGTATTCGACATCATCTTTTCGCAGTAGACATGCAGGCCTGCCTTCATGCAGGCGATCGCGTGGGGGGCGTGCCAAAAATCGGGGGTGGCAACGATCACGGCATCGAGATCCTTCTCCGCGGCCAGCATCTCCTTAAAATCATCGTAGGCCTTACAGTCATGCTTGTAGACCTTGAGTCGGCGTTGAGCAGTATTTCGGTTAAAGTCCCAGATGTCACAGACCGCCTTGAAGCGCAGGCCTTCGATGTTCATGCATGACGCGATGAGTGTAGATCCCTGGGTGCCGACCCCAATGATGGCGACGTTCAGGTCATCGACCTTGGGCGCAGCACCCGTGTTTTGGCCCTGGCCTTTTGACGCAGAGGAGAGCATCATACCGGCGCCTGCCGCCAGGGACGACTTGACAAAGGTCCGCCGCGAGACACTCGATGGGGCATCGGGTTCTTCGCCGCTATCGTTCGTGACTTTCTCGATGTTCATGGGACGCGCCTTTCAGCAGTGTAATCTCACCAGCGATTGATTTGGAAACGATTATGCCGGGCCATGAACAGCGCCATAACCGTCAAGCCGACATAGATGCCCAACCAGGCCACGCCCGGACTGTTCTTGGAGGCCAGCAAGCCAAAGGCCAAGGCCGAATAGACCAATCCGGAGGCGGTTAGCGCCACACGCATGAAGAAACCCGCGAGGATAGCGAGCCCCAGTAGCACGAGGATGATGCCCAGAGGCATGGCAAACACCTCGGACATCCCGAGGGGGATGAAGGAGTCATCGGTAATGGCCTTAGCCAGGTTTTTGGCGTTGGTCGAGTAGGCCTCGAAAGAGAAAGCCCCTCCCTTTCCCTCAAACTTGCTGATCCCGTTCAGTAGGGCGATGAGGGCCAGGAAGACACGGAGAACCAGAAAACCGGCGGTCGATTCCCAGGAACACGCATCATTGGATTGTGGGGTGGCGGACGAACTCTTTTTCATATGGAGCCTCGTACAAGAACGGGATAAGGGTTTATACTGACTGCGGCATTCTACTTCTCCCTGTTGCCAGTTTCAAGAAAGAAAGAACCCAGCCCAGGGCAATCGCATTTAGACTTAGGCAGACGTTAATGCTCTTTTTTTTTGCGCCTCGCCGGGTCCTCACGGGGGTAGAATCAGTAATTCAGTGACGGAGTAAACAGTTTTAGCCCATACCGATCACTGATTACTGTTTACTGATTACTTGCACGGTAGGAATCCTGGCCAATTGGCATCTCTGCTGCATTTCATATCGATTTGGAATCTACATGCGATCGCCCTGGAACCCAGCCCAGTGCTTTTGCCTCTGTCGCCCAGAAGAGACCCTGTACGACGGATGTCTACTCTGTTGTTGCTCCTCGGGTGAATGTACTGTAACCTTAGTCCCATAATCGTTGCGTGCATCATGAAATGTAAAGCCGGGCCACAAAAATAGAGAGACAGGGAGGCAGATTCGTCCCCACGGAGCAATGGCACAATGCAGATATAGCCCCTCAGTACAACACACCCGTACTCCAAGACAATCTGCTCTTTGGGCTCTCCAACAGCGGCAACCTGTTTTGTATCGACGCGGAGACGGGCAAGACTGCCTGGACCGACAGTGTGCAGCGCGAACGTCGCGGCTACGGAGCGATCGTAGGAACCGGCTCCTGTCTCTTGGCCCTCTTCAGCAACTCCGAGATGATTGCCTTCGGTTCCGGTGCGGGTGGATTCGAGGA
>JADFHU010000790.1 GCA_022567055.1 Planctomycetota bacterium | reverse complement strand
ACACGCCGGTTCCGACCAGCACAGCCACAGCCACCGGTACAAGTCCGCCCTCCCCGACGCCGAGCAACACCCCCACCTCGACGCCTTCGCCGAGTTGCAGCAACATCTTCAGGGTCGGACAACGCATTAACGGCGACGATTTTGAGATCCGAGTTCAAAACAACAACGTCGCCCCCGCGTACCTGAGTTCCGCATTTTTGGAATGGTCCATAGCGCCGCCTGGGATTTTTGTAGACAAATTCAGCTTCGACGGCAGCAAATACTGGAGCGGCAATGACTTTTCATCACCAACCGGGCCGATCAGCTCCTGGGAAAGGCTGAATGGTGGGGGCGACAAGGCATGGTGGGAAGTGGACTTCGACAATGGACCCAGCCCGTTTTGGGGTACCTACTCGGCGGATCTGATCTTCGGGTTTGAGGGCATAGATCTTACCTGCCCAATCAGTGGCTCTGCGAGTCAGGTGCAGTTGCCCACGAATACACCGCGGCCCACGAAAACACCGCGGCCGCCGACTGCAACTGATACGCCTGGCCCCTCTCCTACATCTAAGCCGACAAATACGCCGCGTCCACCCACCAGAACGCCAGGTCCTGCTACGAACACGCCCGAGCCAACCTCGACGGATCCTCCAGTAACCGATGCTCCTCCTCCAGTAGGCGACTAGGCTCCTACTTAAGCTGAAGATCGCGTTTTATCGCCGGCCGCACGGACAAGAATCGCCACTTGCCCGAGAGTCCTCAGCACCCTCCCACCCTCAATACGATTGAACATAAGTGCTTTTAGCTGAGCTCTGTGCTCGGCCTTTGTTCGGATTTTGTTCCGAGCATGTACACCTCTCGCAACAGAAGCCCCAATTGGAACTTCCGTACTGTAGATGTGCTCCAGGTGCCCCCATAAGATGGGGCCGATCTGGGGGGTCGAAAGGCCCCCTTTTGATTCATATGCGATTGCGAAATACACTCCCAGTTAGTAAATCGACATCTATTCGCGGGTTGCGCGGTCAGAGCTTGGTGGAATTCACCCTCATGCTTCCTATATTGCTGATGCTGCTTTCGGGAGTCATTGAGTATGGGTTCATGCTCAACTTCTATCTGGACATCATCGACGCTGCGCGAGAAACAGCCCGATTTTCGGCCAACGACGATCCCATTCGAGATGATGCGACGGGTAATCCGATGGATCCCAATCCTGCGTTCTACGATCGCGCACAGGATCTGGCCAAGCAGTCCCTGTTGTCCGCCTCGGACGGCCGTATCGAGTGGCCCGAATTCGCGCCGGAGCCCGTCGATTGCAGCGACATCCACGGAGACGTTGTACTTTCTGCCTTCTCAGTGCTTGGAGACACGGTCGACAAGAGATTCCCGGTGGGGTCCGGTGATGCCGGCGTAAGCATGTGCGGAAACTACACCTCGAAGATGACGATCGCGGATGTCAACAGTACTTTGAGCGGTTCATTCATCCCTAATTCTGGTTTCGTGCTCATCGAGATCTTCTATGAATATGACATGATTCTCGGACTGCCCTGGCTCAAGCCATTTGTTCCCGATCCAGTGATTCTCTACGCCTATAGCATCATGCCGAACACGACCGTCGAACCCACGCCAACCCCATGAGATTGCCGCCCGCTATGCCAAGAAAAGATCTTGAACGCGGTCAAGCACTGGTTCTGTTGGCGGCCGCATTTATCGGAGTCGCGGCGTTCGTTGGATTGACCATCGACGCCGGAATTTTGTTTAGCAATGTTGGCCACTTGAGACGCGCCACCGATGCGGCCGCCTTGGCAGCAGCCAACCAATTTCGCGAAGGACGAACCCCGCTCGAGCTTTCGAATATGGCATTTGAGTATCTCGAGCTCAATGGGCTTTCGCCTTCCGGTGTGGTTACCCAGATCTGTGATCTATCTTCTCCCGGCTCCCTCTATGACGATCCAAGCCTTTGCCCGGGTGGAACAAACCCTCCGACCGGCTCCGACATCCCGCGCAAGTATGTTCAAGTTGAGGCGAACTTGCCGGTCAACTTCGCCTTTCTTCCGATCATTGGATTTCATTCAACCATCATACGCGCCAACTCGATCTCGGAGGCAGCCTCTGTAGACTTGGTGTTGGCAATTGACGTATCGACCTCGATGGCGGAAGGCGACCGGGATTTGTGCGTGGCTGAGACGCTCATCACACCCCCAGAGGACCGTTTGGCTAATCCCGACACCTGTCACCCCTTCGAAGAAGTGCGGGATGCGGCCCACAGGCTCGTGGATCGCATGTACTTCCCCTACGATCGAATTTCAATTGTCACCTTTGGAAGACAGGCTTCAGTCTGGCTCGAACTCACCGACACCGAACCCCTGCCTGCGGTTTGCAACCCTTACGCAGGGCCAACAAAAGAAAAGGATTGCGCACACGACGTTTTGGATGAAATCCAAGTTGAACCTGCTCCGGTGTCCGGCGACGGTATTTGTGATACAGAGCCTACTCCCAGGGGGTGCATGTCGACCAACATTGGAGACGGACTACTTAATTCTGGAGGACGTTTCTGCATTGACGACGGTCCGCCGGTGGGGGATGCG
>JADFHU010000789.1 GCA_022567055.1 Planctomycetota bacterium | reverse complement strand
GCACCGAAAACGAGCGTTTCTGCGACTGGCAAGGAAGGCGAAGCAGGCCGTCTGAGGACGGTCGATGGAGCCTGACGCCGTCCAGACGCAGAATAAGCCGTTTGAATGCAGAGTCATTTTGCGTAGGGGCTCTTAGAGTATTTCAGGATCGAATCTAGATGGCAAATACCAGCACTTTAGAACCAAAGCTTCAAAACGGCGTCGCTGACTTTAAGGCTTTCCGTGCCAACCTCTTTGCGGAAGGGGTGATCAAAAAAGAGCCCGTTCGCGTCGTACTTGAATTACTGTTTCATATCGCGGTGGTGACGACGGCAATTGCGCTCTACGTCCTGTATAACGATTTCACCGTCCGATTTACGTCCATGATCGTCTTATCGGTGGGACTTCTGGGGATCGCCACCAATACACACACTTCTTCGCATTACGCGACATCCCATCATCGGTGGTTCAACGAATGTCTGACATTCTTTGGATACTCTTTTTTGATGGGCTTTTCTGCAACGTACTGGTGGCATAAGCACGGGGTTCATCATAAGAACCCCAACGTGGTCGGCGTAGATGCCGATATCGATCTGATGCCAGTTTTTGTCATGACCTCCGAAGAGTTTGATCGATCCAAGGGGACGGCGCGGGCTTTCTATTCAATCCAATGGCTGGTTTTTCCATTTGCCCTGGCGCTGAACAGCCTAAACATGCAGAGACATTCAGTGCAGCATTTGCTGGGAATGATCATTCGGCGCCGAAAGAGAGACCGACGCCTTTTAATCGATGCGGTCCTGATGTTGTTTCATTTCATGCTATGGTTGATCGTGCCGATGTTCTTTTTTTCATGGCTTAGCGTGTTGGGGTTTTATTTGTGCCAAAGAGTTATTTTCGGCTATCTGATGTTCATCGTTTTTGCACCGTCCCACTACCCGCATGAAGCAGCCTTTGTCCGGCCGGACGGCGGCACGGGTAATTACGTGCTGAGCCAAACGGCAACCACGGTCAACTATCGTACCGGTTGGATCGGGCGCATGATGTGCTCCGGGCTGCAGTATCAGATTGAGCACCACCTATTTCCGGATGTCAGTCACACCTGCTATCCCCGCCTGAGCGCGCATCTGCGCGAGTATTGTAACAATCACGGCTACCCGTATCGAGAGATTAATTGGGACCTTTCTCTTTGGAAATCGCTTCTGGTGCTGTACAAGCCCAAAGAGGTTGAGGAGCAACTCAATTTTCCGGAGAAAGGGATCGGCAAGAAATAAATTGGACATTTTGGGGTTCAAGTGTGCCGTAGATTGGGTCGCGCCGATTGAGCCAAACCGGAGGTGTAGTGGGCTACAGTGAGGATTTGGCGATTGAGAAGCGATCAAAGATGGGGTGCAATTGGGCAATCAAAAGTCCAAGTTATTTCGTGGTTCTTTAACAATGCTGCTATCGCAGCCAGGATTGTACCACGGAAGCCGCTGTTTTCTTGCCGGTCCCATACAGTTTGCCTCAACTGCTCGGTCCTCAGGCGATGAGGTCGTGCATGACGTGCCCGTGGATGTCGGTGAGACGGAAATCTCGGCCCTGGTAACGATAGGTTAGGCGTTTGTGGTCGATGCCCAGGAGGTGCAGGATGGTCGCGTTCAAGTCGTGAATGTGCATGGTGCCCGGGGTCCAATGGTCCTTGTTCGGCTGTGGTCTCATCGGGTTGCCATGTTCGTCGGCGATGTTGTAGCCGTAGTCATCGGTCTGTCCGTAGGTAATCCCCGCCTTGACGCCGCCACCGGCCATCCAGACGGTGAAGCAGCGGGGATGATGGTCACGGCCGTAGTTTTTGTGGGAGAGGCCCCCCTGGCAGTAGGCGGTGCGGCCGAACTCACCACCCCAGATGACCAGCGTGTCCTCGAGCATGCCCCGCTGCTTGAGATCTTTGATCAATGCGGCGCAGGCGCGGTCGACGTCCTTGCACTGGGATTCATGTTCCTTGGGTAAGTTGCCGTGGGCGTCCCATCCGCGGTGAAAGATCTGAATGTTGCGCACGCCGCGTTCGGCGAGGCGCCGGGCGTTGAGACAACAGGCGGCGAAGGTGCCTGGCTCGCGTGCCTCCTCGCCGTAGAGTTCGAATGTAGCAGCGCTTTCTTTGGAAAGGTCCATCAACTCGGGCATGGAGGTCTGCATGCGGTAGGCCATTTCATGTTGGCGGATGCGAGCGAGGACCTCGGGATCGGCGAAGCGCTTATGCTGTTCCTGGTTGAGGGCGACCAAGGCGTCGAGTTGGGCGCGGCGATCGTTGCCAGTGACGCCGGGGGGATTGCTGAGGTAGAGTACGGGATCGCCTTGGCTGCGGAGCAGCATTCCCTGATGATCGGAGGGCATGAAGCCGGTTCCCCACAGTCGGGCAAAGAGACTCTGCTCGGCGTGCCTGCTGCGGGCGTGCATGACGATGTAACCGGGGAGGTTTTCGTTCACGCTGCCCAGTCCGTAGCTGAGCCAGGCGCCGAGGCTGGGACGGCCGGGGATCTGGCTGCCGGTTTGGATATAGGTGATAGCGGGGTCGTGGTTAATGGCCTCGGTGAAGGTGGTGTGGACGATGCAG
>JADFHU010000140.1 GCA_022567055.1 Planctomycetota bacterium | reverse complement strand
AGAGAGCCCTGGCCGCCACGAACCCCGTGCCCTGTTCCACCGTGATGGTGAACGGCGAAGAGATCACGGTTGATGATATTATGGCTACCCCGACTCGTTTCAGAACCGCGTCTGGGGGTTCCGCCGCACTGGGCGATGTGCTCTCGCCTGTCGCTCGCGCGAACCCACAAGGTCGTTTTACCGAATTGGCTCGTCCTCAGGTCAAGAGTGTCGTAGAGAACAAGGTCAGTGAGGCAATCCTCCTTCAGTTGGCGAGGACAGGCGCTCAATCGGACAAGCTCGAGGACGCGTTGGCGGCCGCGGAAGAGCAGGAGTGGCGCAAGTTTGTAATCCAGCATGAAGGAGATGAGGCCAAAGCGGATGAGACGCTGCGCGCGCAGGGGATGACACGTGACCAGTATAAAGCGCTCCAAAAGCGGAGCATCCTGAGCCAGGTACACATTCGGGCCCAGACCTCAAGCAAGCGACCCATCACACATTTGGAGCTGGTTGATTACTACGCTAAGATGAAAGACGAGCGTTTCGTGATTCTCCCCAAGATCCAATTCAAGCTCATCGAGATTGGCGTGGACAAATTAGAGGGCTTGGATCCCGGTTCCGACCCTCTGGAAGAGGCGCGGCGCCTGGCGAATGACATTGCCCAAAAGCTCCACGCCGGCGCCGATTTTGCGACCTTGGCCCGTACCCATTCGCATGGCCTTTTCGAAGAGCAGGGCGGGCAGTGGCCGGAACGGTCACCCGACTCCTTTGTCGCGCCTTATGATCGATTGATTGAGGCTGCGGCCAGCGCCAGCGAGGGTGACATCGTGGGTCCGGTGGAAGTGCCCGGCCGTTTCTTCGTAATGAAGCTCGATCGTCGGCAGCAGAAGGGGTATCGCCCGCTGGCCGATGTGCAGGGGGCGATCGAAAATGAAATCCGTAAGGACCGTTATGCGGTGGCCGTGGAGAAACTGACCGCAGACATTGCCGCTCATGCGGCGGCGGGACCGATGGGAGAGTATATTGACCGTTGCATGGAAGAAGCGTATCGCATGTACAATGAAAAATAGGCTCTGTCTGAAAACGTCATCACCAGACCCCTCGAAAAGGAGCGCAGCGGCGGGGCGGTCCGTACGCTTACCTGGGCTGGTTCATAGGATTGGCCCATGCAGATGATCGCCCATGGCATCGACCTAGTGGACTGCAAGCGCATCGAAGCGATACTGACGCGGCACGGTGATCACTTCCTGACGCGGGTCTACACACCCGCAGAGCAGCAGAGTGCCGGACAGGGTCGCAACCGCACGCAACGACTGGCCGCGCGTTTCGCCGCCAAAGAAGCGGTCTTGAAACTCATTGGCACGGGCCTGCGGGGAAGGATGGCCTTCACCGAGGTGGAAGTGGTCAATGACGCCCTGGGCAAACCTGAGGTGCGCGTCTCTGGCGAAGTGCAGCGGCGCGTCCGGGAGTTGGGCATCGATCAGATCAGTATCAGTATCACGCATGTCGCGGACTTGGCCATCGCCTCAGTGGTGGCCCTAACGAATGCTCATGAAGACAAATGAATTCGATTGCATTGTGATTGGGGCGGGCCATGCGGGGGCCGAGGCGGCGCATGCCGCGGCCCGGCTGGGATTGGCGACGGCCCTGATCACCCTCAGCAAGTCGACCGTGGCCCAGATGAGTTGCAACCCCGCCATTGGCGGGCTGGCCAAGGGACAGATTGTGCGGGAGATTGACGCCCTGGGCGGGCTGATGGGATTGGCGATCGATGCCACCGGTATCCAGTTTCGCATTCTCAATCGATCCAAGGGGCCGGCCGTCCAGTCGCCGCGGGCCCAGGCCGACAAGTACCAATATGCCCGCTGGATCGCGGAGGCACTGACGAATACGCCGGGCCTGACCCTGGTCGAGGGCATGGTTCGAGACATTCTGGTCGAAGACGACCGAGTGACGGGCGTGCTCTTGGAAGATGGAACCTACTACCGGGCGCCCGCCGTCGTGACGACCACGGGAACCTTTCTCAAAGGGGTCATGCATGTGGGGACCGATCAGGCGCCGGGCGGTCGACTGAACCAACCGTCGAGCAACCACCTATCGGACTGCCTGAGACGTCTAGGGCTGAGCGTGTCGCGACTCAAGACGGGCACGCCTCCCCGGCCCGACGGCGCCACCGTCGACTATGACCGGCTAGAAGTCCAGCATGGCGACCCCGATCCGCTGCCTTTCTCCTTCGTGAACGACAGCATTGCCCGGACTCAGATTCCCTGTTGGGTGACGTATACGAACGAAGAGATTCACCAGTTGTTGCGCGAGAATCTGGCGCGGGCGCCCATCTACTCGGGTCAAATTACCGCCGTCGGACCCCGCTATTGCCCCAGCATTGAAGCCAAGATCGTTCGTTTTGCCGACAAAGACCGCCATCAGGTCTATTTGGAGCCGGAGGATGAGGCCGTCTCTACGATATACTGCAATGGGATCAGTACCTCTTTCCCCAGAGACGTACAGGAGCGCATGATCGCCATGCTGCCGGGCACCGAAAGGGCGAGAATTGTTCACTATGCCTATGCCATCGAATACGACTACTGTCCTGCCCTGCAACTGAAACGCACCCTCGAGACCAAGAAGATCGATGGACTGTTCCTGGCCGGCCAGATCAATGGGACCAGCGGCTATGAAGAGGCCGCCGGGCAGGGCCTCTGGGCCGGCATCAACGTGGCACGGAAGCTTGCTGGACGGGACCCCTTCATTCTGGCACGGTCGGACGGCTATTTGGGCGTGCTCGTTGACGATATCCTAACCCGGGAGATCAAGGAACCCTACCGCATGTTCACCTCGCGCGCCGAGTATCGTTTGACACTCCGCTGCGATAATGCCGACCGCAGGTTGACGCCCATGGGTCGCGAGATCGGCCTGGTGGACGATCATCGCTGGAAACGCTTTCAACAGAAACTCAAGGATATCTCGGCCCTCAAGCGGTATTTGACCGAGACGCGTTCCCAGGGAGTGAGTCTATGGGACCACTTGCGGCGTCCGCAAAGTCCCTTGGCAGGGCGGCTCGGGGAGGATCCCTTCGTGCAGGACCGGCGGTTGGGCTTGGAAGTCCAGCAAGCCACGATCATCGAAGCTAAGTATGAGGGCTATTTGGTCAAACAGGATCGTCTAATTGCCAATCTGAAGACCTTGGATCGCCAAAAGATCCCGGGTGGGCTGGACTATGAAAAGATCGAGCATCTGCGGGGCGAAGGCAGAGAAAAGCTCTCCGCCTTCCAGCCCGAAACCCTGGGGCAGGCCTCCCGTATTGGCGGCATCACGCCGGCGGACATTACGGTGCTTCAAGTGCACTTGAAGAAGTATCGAGCGTTGTCAGTAATCAGTAATCAGTAATCAGTAATCAGTGGCTGCCGCCCCCTGACCCACAGACTCACCGACCCACCGACCCACCGACCCACCGACCCACTGACCCACAGACCCACAGACCTAGTGTTCCTCCCGTTCGTGCCAATCCGGGATAGTGACCAAGGCCGATTTTTTGAGCGCCGTGACATAGAGTCGGGCGGTGAAGCGGGCGCTGCGGTGGAGGTAGCCCTCGACCAGGGCGACAAGCTCGGGAGGGCCTTCGAAGGGTTCGTCGAGAGCGGGGATCTGATCTTCCAGCGCGTAGAGTGGCTCTACTAGGGAGTGGGTCTCCTGGATGTGGGCGAACACCTCAGCGAGCAGCGACTGAAAGGGGACCAGCGAATTGGGATCAACGGTGACCTGATCGGCGCCAGGTACCCGGTGCAACAGTCCGTCCACTCGCCTGTGGATACCGGTGTGGGGCGATTGGCCGTTGGGCAGGACCCTGCCGTCCCAGTGAACCGTGGCGTGTAGGGGCATGCAGGCATCTTCGGCATAGTGTGACAGCAGGCCGGCATAGACCAGACACTTGGACTGGATGGCCTGATTGTCGGGCCATCGATGATGCTCCGCCAAGGCGAGTGACAGCATGTAGGTTGTCTCGGCGATGGCATAGGGGAGCAACCCCACCTTGCCGGTTGATTGTCCGTGACGCAGGCACCACCACCAGAAATCCTCGCGGGTTTCAGGGAGCGCCTCATCGTCAAACAGTTCCAGATCGAAGTAGTGATTGGGAGACTCCTTGCGGGAGAGGAGGCGGGAGTCGGTTTTAAACTTGAACACATCCGGATCGACGGAGCAGTGCTTGATCGTCTCGATGCCTTGGGCGAAGAAGGCAGGCATGATGTCCTGTGACGCCTCAACCGCCAGTTCCGTGGCCAAGACGTGCCCTTGGCTGTGCCATGCGCCGGCGAGATTCGGCAGCAAACAGATTAGTAGTAGACTAACAGACGATCTCATTGAAACCTCTCTACTCAAAACCACGCTTCACGATGTCGCAGTGAAGCCAAGTACCATTGCGCTATTCGATTTCATCGGCTTCGGCCCGCAACACGCGCTGCTGCATCCAGCGCACGGCGAAGGTATCTCGCAGCCCCCTGAAGGCCCGATCGGAGACACCATACTTGGCCACGCCTGCCACGCGGGGTCTGTGTATGACGGGAGTCTCTAGGACCCGATAGCCTTCCATCTTCACCAAGGTCGGCAGAAATCGATGCATGCCATTGAACATCTTGACGCGAGAGACGGCGTCGCGGGTAAAGACGCGCAGACAACACCCGGAATCGTGGATCTGCTCCTGTGTCAGACGATTACGGACGCCGTTCGCCATGCGGGTGGAGAGCCGGCGGAGCCAGTTGTCCTGCCGTTCCACGCGCCATCCCGTGGCCATGTCGCATTGGCCCGACGTCACCAACTCGAGCAGCCGGGGCAATTCCTTGGGATCGTTTTGTAGGTCGGCATCGAGCGTGGCAATAAAGCGCCCCCGGCTCCGTCGAATGCCCACATCCATCGCCGCTGTCTGCCCTGATCGCCGCTGCATCCTCAGGATGCGTAGTTCCGGGTGACTCTCCTTCTGCGCGCGCAGCAACGCCAGGCTGTCGTCGGTACTGCAGTCGTCCACGACGAGACATTCCCACGCTTGGGTCAGGTCTTGCAGGGCCGTCTGGATTTCTGCTAATAGTTGGGCGAGGTTCGCCTCTTCATTGAATGCGGGGGTCACAACCGAGAGAAAGATGGGTTGGGGGTCTCTGTTTCGAGTAACGACCGGCATGCTGTGTGGACCCGTTTCGCAAGGGGATATTGTCAAATTTCAGACGCGCAGTTCTTACCGTGACTCAGCGGAATTATAGTGGACGTGCCAATTGGGGACAAGGTCTATTCCCTCCTTGACAGGAGCATGCGTTTTTTTTCAGAAAAACCAAGAGCGCTGTTTAAAATCACCACCCACTGTCAATAAGGGTAGTAAAGGAGCTAATACTTTTACTTTAATTCACCAGGGGGGGAGTTGATGATGAAGACAGCACTAGAGCAAACGACGAAAGCAGCGGCATTGATCGAAAACGGAAGGTTCGGTGGAACGATCGAGCAGGACGCTACCGCATGGCAGTGTGAGTATACACCGGGTGACATTCACCTGTTCGCGCCTGATTATCCCCATATCCGTAAGATGATCGTGTCTGAGCACCTGGTCCCCGTGGGCTACAGTGCATTATTGGACATTCGCGTAGAACTCAGTGGTCTCACCGAAGAGGTCCTGCAAAAGATGGCGGTGAGCATCCACGTCAGGGATGTATTCGGTATGATCCAGTATGTCGCGCAGGTCAAAGCAGAGAGTTTTCTCTTCTCCCGACCGGAAAAAGGGCTTCGCGGTGTGCACATGCGTCTTCCGATTGAGAGAGATGTGCTGGAGAAGCTGGAAGGCAACGGAACCAACAGCTTTGTTCTGGTCTTGGAAGACGAAGAGGGCCACGTCCTAGACCATTTGATTGGTGAGCTTCGCGTCAGTTTCTGTTAGAACTGGTTTCTTGCCCGTCCCTTAACGAGCTTCTTGACTGACAACCGTGCCTTCGATCACCACGCCGATGCAATGGGTGGTGTATTCGAAGGGATCGCCGTCGTAGAGCGCCAGGTCACCATCCTTGCCCACTTCCAGAGACCCTACCCGGTCTGCGACGCCGATGATCCGGGCCGCGTCGAGCGTAATGGAGGCCAAGGCCTCCTCGAAAGACAGGCCATAGGCCGCAGCGACGGCGGCCTCGAAGAGGACGACGCGCGTCTTGGGGACATAGGACTCATAGCCGCTCTGCAGGGCGACGAGCAGCCCCGCCTGCCTCAGCAGCGCCGCGTTCTCTAAGGTCAGGTTTTCCCGCTCCCCCGTGGCCCGCGCCATGGTGGGGTGTACGATGATGGGCACGTCTGCCGCCTTTAGCTGATCGATCAATAAATAGGCCTCGGCGGCGCCGTCAAGGATGAGCTTGAATTCAAACTCTTCGGCCAGACGCAGGGCATTGGCAATGTCTTGGGATCGATGGGCGGTAATCAGCAGCGGTTTCTCCCGGGCGAGTACCGCGGTCAGCGCCTCCAGGCCTAGGTCACGGGCGGGGTGCTTGCTGACATCCTCCTTCTCCCGTTTTTTGGCGTACTCACGGGCCTTGATGAGTTCCGCCCGCAGCAGGGACATCATCTTGCCTCGGGTCCCGGGTGACTTCTTGTCTGTCTTACGGGCCGACTGCCCCAGCGTGGAGACCACCATCGCATCCGGCACCATCAGGGCCTCTTCACAGGTGGTGCCCACCGTCTTGACGATGATGGTCTGTCCCGAGATCAGCTCGCCGGGGGCGTGCCCCGTGTGGACTGTGGTCACCCCGAAGCTGCGCAACCAGGAGACGAGCGGGTCTTGGGGATTGTAGGCGTCGACCGCTCTCAGACTGGGCTGGATGGCCGTCGACCGTTCGAGGTGATCGCGGTCATGGTCTGTGTTGAATAATCCGGAGAGCCCGACTGTGCTGTGGGCGTCGACCAGACCGGGCGTGACAACGGCCGCCCGCAGGAGGACAAATCCCTCCGGCGCCGCCAGTTCTGCGGCCGCGCCGACCGCTGCAATCTTACCGTCGCGTATGATGACCATGCCGTCGGTGATGACCGGACCCGCCAGGGTATAAACGCGATCGCCCCGCACCACGATTTGGGCCTGACCCGAATGGGACAGGCTAGCGACGAGAATCAGGGTCAGCAGCGTCGGGTGTTCGAGTTTCATGGCTGATCCTCCTCATCGGCAAAACAGCAGTGGTAGGGCGTCTGCCCATGGCCGGCCCCGTAGCCTCCCACGGCGTAGAGGCGATCCTTGGGGTCGCTTCGATCGAACACCTTGACGCCTTCCACCCAGGTCTCGAGCACCTGGGTATAGACGCTGAAGGGATCGCCGCTCAAGACCACGAAGTCGGCATCCTTGCCGGGACGTAGCGAACCGATTCGATCCTGCAGATCCAGCATCCTGGCCCCAGCCAAAGTGACGGCCTCCAGGGCGGCCCCGCGCGACATGCCCGCCCGGACGCCCAGCGCGGCCATGCGGAGAAAGAGGCGGGAGTCGGTGATCCCGTCGTCCGTGTGGAAGGCCACGGGTACGCCCGCCCGTTCCAGAACGCCCCCGGTGGTGAAGATCAGGTCGATCGCCTCCAGCTTGCCGCCCGGACTGTCGAGTAGGATAATGGAGCAGGGGACCTCGGCGGCCGCGATCTGCTCGGCGACCTTCCAGCCCTCGCTGACATGGTGCAACACCACGCGAAAGCCAAACTCGCGGGCCAGTCGCAGGACGGTCATGATGTCATCGTGGCGGTGGGTGTGGTGGTGGACCATGCGTGTGCCCTCCAATACCTCCACCATCGCCTCCATGCCGATGTCACGGGCCGGCAGCTTGTTGGGATCCTCTAGGCCCCGCTGGAGCTTCTCGCGATATTCCTGGGCCTTGATGAACTTCTGCCGGACCAGGGCCGCTGACTTGCCCCGGGTCCCGGGAAAAGGCGGCGCCTTCATCGAGTTGGTGCCGTTGGCCATCTTCATGCCGCCCAGAATCTTCCCCTCGTCATCACGGTAGGCGATGTCCTCTATGGTCTTGGGTCTGTGACGGAGCTTCACATAGACCGTCTGGCCACTCATCAGGTGGCCCGAACCCGGCATGATGTTGAGCGACGTGAGTCCTCCCGCGACCGCCCGGCGAAAACCGGGATCCAGCACATCGATCGAATCATAGACCCGGACGTCCGGCTGAATCGGGCCCGATCCGTCCGCGCCCCCGATACCCCCGATATGGCTGTGGGTACAGATCAGCCCGGGCAGAATGACCTTGCCGGTGAGATCCACTCTATTGGCGTCAGCGGGGATATCGACCGTGTCACTCGGTCCGACGGCCAGAATCTTGCCGCGCTGCACGAGCAGGACGCCGGCGGGAATCTCGCCGCCCTCAATGGGAATGATTCTTGCCCCGACATAGGCCTGGACGCGCTCCTGTGCATGGCCGCCGGACGCACACCCAGCCAGGGCACCGAATGCAACAATGAGCAGATGTTTCACGTCGATCCTCCTGAGGAACCGCGCATAAATAAATGACTCATTTAAATATGTGCGGCTCCTTGGCATATCCCCACTGTTCACCACCATCCTGGCAAGGCCTGGCCTCACAACGCCTCAGACAGAGACGCCCATCACGACAGTAGGCAGATCGCTCAAATTAGGTAGTCCATAATGCCCTTCGCGTCAAGGGATTTCAGGCGTATCTCGTCGGAGCGCCCTGTCGATTTGAGACTGTGAATCTCGTTGGAGGCCCGGGTGACATTCATCTGCGGGCCGGTTTTCGCTGTACGCAATCACTCTCGGAGGGTATAAGCACGGTCCAATGGCTGGCGCGCTCCGCCATCATTTCCTTATATTGCCAATTTCAACCCATTGCATGAGGTGACGATGTATATCGCCATGAATCGATTCAGGGTGGCCCTGGGCCGCGAAGAGGAGTTTGTCGAGGTGTGGAAGAACAGGGACTCCACCCTGGACAGCGTGCCCGGGTTCCAGCAGTTCCATCTGTTGCAGGGTAAGAGTGACGAGGAACACACGCCCTTTGTGTCCCACTCGGTTTGGGAATCGCGGGAGCGTTTTTCTGCCTGGACGGAATCGGAATCCTTCCGGAAGGCCCATGCCAATGCCAAGATGTCTATGAGTGTCTGTTTGGGCCCTCCGCAGTTCGAAGGATTCGACTGTGTTCTCTGAAACTAGACTACAGGTGCGACGCGGAGGGGACCCTGACGAGATGTTGAACTCTTAGGATGGCAGAAGAAGAGCCCAAAGCACCAGAGCGAGAAGGTCACCCGGAGTACACCCGCGGCACGCTGAGCGAAGCGGATCTCAAGCAGGATCCCTTCGAGCAGTTTGCAGACTGGCTGGAAGCGGCCGTTGTCTCAGCAGTGGACGAGCCCACGACTATGACGCTCGCCACCAGCACGCTCGATGGCGTTCCCTCCGCACGGATCGTGCTCATCGATGAGTATGGCCCCGAGGGGTTCACGTTTTACACGAATTACGAAAGCCGCAAGGCTCGGGAACTTGCCGACAACCCTCGGGCCGCCGCCGTCTTCTTTTGGCCCCACCTGGAACGGCAGGTGCGCATCGAAGGCGTGATCGAAAAGCTCTCGGCGGAGGCCTCCGACGCGTATCACGGCCGAAGAGCTTACAAGAGTCAACTGGCCGCTTGGGCATCGCAACAGAGTAAGCGGATCGACTCACGCCAAGCCCTCGAGGATCGCATGGAAGCGCTACAGGCGCAGTACACCCCCGGCAATGTCCCCCGCCCGCCTCACTGGGGAGGCTATCGATTGATCCCTCGATCCTTCGAGTTCTGGCAGGGCAGGGCCCACCGTCTCAATGACCGCATCCTCTACGAAATAGAGGCGACGGGTCGGTGGCAATCGTGTCGGCTGGCGCCCTGAGTTATTGGCCGGTGCCGATCCTTTGGCGGTTACTCGTCAACGATCCAATTCGACCAAGCCCGAAATCTCTTCGAACGTGGGCGCGTGGAAGAGATGAACGCCAGTGCCCAATCCGGAAACCGCGAGCGTATTTCCGTCAGGGGAGAA
>JADFHU010000788.1 GCA_022567055.1 Planctomycetota bacterium | reverse complement strand
GATGGTCTGACTGAAACAGGTGCGACGTCTGGAAATGAATTGGGCATCGGCGGCTTGGCAGAGATAGCGACTTCATCCATGGGACTCGACGTGTTTAGAATGGCCGACGATATTCTAGAGAAAGTGGCCAAGTTTGCCAGTGGATCGCACGAAGACGATAAAACACTGATTGTGGCAGAAATTCGTTAAGGCGCGCTTCGCCAGGCGTTCGCAGCGGTGGGGGCGGCGTTTCGGATAAAGGAAGCCGTCAAGCGCGCAGAGCAGTTGGGGATGAACGTCATCGCGGGAGGTCTGTGCGCTCTCGTCACTCTGCGGTATCATGAAGACGAGCCCGTTCGGACAGGGGGATTGAAACGGGACTATAAGTAAAAGGGGTCCTTTAGTCAGTTCTGGTCGAACAGGCCGGGATGCCGGAGTTTCCATGTTTTGCTCAGTCCCTTCGCCGCTGCGCATTTGCCACGACAAGCCGGATGCATCGTTTGCCTTTCAGTTTCCTATGGTTTTGGCACCAAATTTCACCGTCCCTCTATTCAGGGTCGCGCACTCGATTGCACTCGTCAAACTATGGGCGAGCTTACGGAGTGAACTATAGATGACAACCCCAACGTAACCATTTGACAAATCACTGAACAGACGGTGTAATCACGATCTGCCACTTTTGTAAAGATCCAGCACGAAAGGAGACATGCAATGAAGGCCTTCATTAAGTTCAACCGAGGAATGCTGAAGATGCCGCTGCCCTGGCAACTTTGCCTCATGTCGCTGGTCATCGACGCGGTGGATGTCATGCGTTTTATCGGCGGCGATCGAGCCGAAACGATTCAGGCTATATAGAGACTTCAGCAAGTCAACGCCATCTGGCTCAAACGAACGAAACGAACATGTTGTAACGGAAAGAAAGGAATCTGTTATGAAAACCCAAACGAATCAGGCAACCGTAGCGACGATGAAGGCGGCGGTGATGCGTGGGTTCGGTGACTTCGACGTGCTGCATTACGAAGAGGTCGATCGTCCTCAAGCGCAACCGGGGACCATTCTCATTAAGGTGCTGGCTGCCGGGGTCAACCGGTTAGACCATTACATCCGAGAAGGGTCGGTGGCGCCGGAGCTTCCCTTCCCGCATATTCTGGGCGCCGACGCCGCGGGGGAAGTGGCTGAGTTGGGCGAAGGGGTCAGCCAATGGCAGATTGGCCAGCGGGTCATTGTGGTGCCGGGCTTTCCTCAAGAACAGTCGCAATATGCCATTCGCCCTGCCGCCACGGCTCCCAGCTTCACACTGCCCGGTCTAGGCATTCCTGGAACCTATGCCCAATACATCGCCGTTCCGGCGCAGTGGGTGGTCAAAGATGATACCGGCCTGCAGGCAGAAGACGTCGCGACCCTGCCCATGGTGTTGACTACCAGTGTCCGGGCGGTAAAGGAGATTGGGGATGTCAAGCCCGGTGACAAGGTGTTGGTGCACTCCGGGGCTTCCGGGAGCGGGAGCATGCAGATCCAGGTGGCCAAAGCACTCGGCGCTGACGTTGCCACCACGATCCGTGACGACGCGAAGGCTGCATTTGCCAGCAAGGTCGGCGCCGATTTGGTGATCAACACCCGCAAAGAAGACTTTGTAGCGCGGATCAAGGAATGGACCGACGGGCAAGGCGTTGATGTGGTGATCGACAATGTGGGCGGAGATGTTCTGGCTAAGAGCATTGATGCCGCCAAGCCGTTGGGCGTGGTGGTGGCGTTTGGTTTTACGGCGGGTACGGAGGTAACCTTTGATATCCAACAGTTCTTTTTCGGTCAGAAGCAGCTACGCGGGACCATGGCAGGCGACGTGGAGGATCTCAAGTGGGGCCTGGAGCAGGTGCGGGCCGGAAAGATCAAACCCTCGCTCGACCGGACGCTGCCGCTACGGGAGGCGGCCGAGGCGCATCGGCTGATCGCCTCCAATGCGGTTCAGGGTAACCTCGTGCTGCTGCCCTGGGCGGAATGAGGAGTTGTGCAGAGACAAAACCGGTGAGTTCTTTTAAGTGAGCCCTAAGCTTCGCATTTACTTAAGAGCGTGGCAGCGGGATATGGAAGTTTAAGGGTCGAGCTGTTTTAACACTCGACCCTTTTTTATTGTAGAGCCATTTCGGGGTAGTGTCCATCCTACCCTAGATGCCTGCATGCGCAGGTATGACAACTGACGAAGCGCGTTCTTACGATAGCATCATTTTTTCCTAGGGGGTGTTTTAAAGCGGATCGTCGGCCCGAGCCCAAGCGAAAAGTCCTAGGGCCGAAGCAGGCGATGTTGGTTCTAAAGTCGATGCAGGCCGACGAAGCCATTGGGCTTGGCAGCAGGGCGAAGCCAGAGCAACTTTTAAGACACCCTCTTAGAGAAGCGGCAGGGTTTTGGGTGACATGGGAAGCGAGCGAAGGTCTCTGGTCCAACTTGTGAGGACACTCGTAACGCGACTTTTCGTTAAGTCGGCACGTAATCCTATAAATTCACGAAGTATCGTGTTCTGGTCATGCCGGCTGGAGGTCTGTTAAAGCATTTCAAAATAGTGACTTATGTCATTTCTTGAAGTCTGGCATGATC
>JADFHU010000787.1 GCA_022567055.1 Planctomycetota bacterium | reverse complement strand
ACGGTCGAAACCATCGTTATTGACGAAATGGAGAGTTACAAGGACGAAGAGTTTTTCGAGATCTGGGCCACCTGGATCGACGGGTTCGATGATCCGGGGAACAATGGAGCCGTTGTGGGTGCAAATCCTGCGCTCGGCGATTTCTCCCCTGAATCGTCCATCGTCCACGGTGGCGCCCAGTCCTTGCCATTCCACTATGACAACGGCGCTGCACCCCTTTCCGAGGCGACACGTACCTTCGATACCCCGATGGATTGGACCGCGCACGGCGTCCAGAGCCTGGTGCTCTATTTCCAAGGCACATCTACCAACACCGGTGGCAACTTCTATATCAAGGTCAATGATACCAAGGTGGCCTACGATGGTGATGCCGGCAGTCTGATGCGTGGGGGTTGGAACAAATGGGTCATCCTCCTCGGCGACCTGCCCGGCGTGAACCTTGCCGATGTGCGGTCCCTGACCCTGGGCGTCGACGGCGGCGGCACGGGTGTCGTTTATGTCGACGACATCACGCTGACACCGGTGGGGCAGCGCGATCTCGTCGTACCGACCGAGCCCCTGGGCGGGCCGGTACTCCACCTGCCATTTGACGGCGACTATCAAGATGCCTCGGGAAATGGTCGGCACGGTACGCCAATGGGCATCCCTGACCCACCGTTTGAGGCTGGAAACCAGGGACAGGCTGTGAGTTTTGATGGCATCGGCCAGTATGTGGAGATCACCGGGTACCTGGGGATCGTTGCGGACCGAACTGATCCGGATAATCCCGTTCAGCAACCCTTTTCAGTCTCTTGCTGGCTCAAGACGCTCGAAGATGGTGAGATGGTGACCTGGGGCAGTCGTGATGCTGCCCCGGTGGGTGGACAGTACAGCACCTTCCGCCTCAACGGGGGTAGTCTGCGGGCCGAGCACGGCAACGGCAATCTCCGCGGTAACACCACCGTGAACGATGGTGAGTGGCACCATGCCGCCTTAACGGTTATCGAGGGGGGTAACCTACGGGATGGGCAGACCACGCTGTATGTGGACGGAAGGGCGGACTCAACATTCTCGGGTTCGGGCAATATCTACAATCTCACTGCCGAAGCCAGCGTCAGCATCGGGCGCCGCGCCTCTCATGAGGACCGTTACTTCTTCGGCTCCATCGATGAGGTTGCAATCTATGATCGCCACCTCAGTGCCGCAGAGGTGGCATGGCTGGCAGGCCGTACGGCACCCTTTGACCGATGATGTGGTGTTCACCTTTAAGATGCAGTTGACCAGATCGTCTGATCTGACTATACCTTGCAACGGGTCGGCTTCTCCCGGGAGCCGGCTCGCTCTTTCACAGGGTCCTGAGAGGCAAGGGGCAAGAAGACAGCAGGCCATGGAATTGAGTACAGAGGAGTCGAAAATGAACCGACGTGCCTTCACGCTGATAGAGCTGCTGGTGGTCATCGCCGTGATTGCGATATTGATGAGTGTCCTATTGCCGGCACTCAATCGGGCCAAAGAGGGGGGGAAACGAACTGTATGTCTCTCCAATCTGCGCTCCCTGACGCAGGCCTGGCTCATGTATGCGGACGAGCACGATGGCCGCATTATCAATGCGAACGCCCGCCGCATCAGCAGATCGGGCTACACCTATAGCTGGAACAGTGGCATACCCACCTGGGTGGGTGTGTGGGCCGGGCCCTATGACTTGGAAGCCCTGGAGACGGTCATTGAGATGGGCCTGTTCTTTCCCTATGTGCAGACGGTCAAGGCCTATAGATGTCCGAACCATTCGGTCCTCTCACGTCTCATACCGGAGGGCAACAATCCCATCACCCAGTATGCGGATCGGCGCATTCGGTCCTATTCGATCGTAGATGCCCTGCACGGCGCCTCCAGTTATGGCGGTAAACCGCTCACGAGTATGAACCAGATCAAGCGGCCGGGGACCCAGATGGTCTATATGGACCGCGGCGCCGAAGGCCAGGCGGGCTGGTCCATCTTTCCCGACAGCGAGAGGTGGTTTAACCCCCCGGGGATCCAACACAGCAACGGCTCGGTGGTGTCGTTCGCGGACGGGCGTTCCGAATATTGGAAATGGGAAGACCCACGTACGGTCGAATTCACCATCGAGTGGAATTCCGGCTCGGCGGCCAATGCCATACCCTATGCGCAGGGAAATCCCGACTTCATGAAGTTGCTCCGCGCGACTTGGGGACTAAATCAGTTCACAGGGAGATAAGAGCACCTACGCAAAATGAGTCTGCATTCGAGCGGCTTCTTCGTGCCTCTGGACGGCGTCAGGCTCCATCGACCATCCTCGGATGGCCTGCTTCCCCCGCCGCCAGGGCTTCGGAGGACAGGTCGCCTTCCTGCCAGAGGCAAATACGCTCGCTCTCGGTGCGACGATCATTTTGCGTAGGGGTCTAAAGCATCGTGGTAGGCGTTTCGATTTAAGAAATTTTCCCAAAAGGTGCGAGAATCTTTTCTGGCGAATCATTTAATCGGGATCGCTATCGAAATCGAAATCGGGGTCGTGAAATCCTTAGCAAAGTGCCTTTCGATTTCGAACCCGATTTCGATAGCGATTTCGAGTCTTGCC
>JADFHU010000786.1 GCA_022567055.1 Planctomycetota bacterium | reverse complement strand
GCCGCCTGGGACGAGATCGCCTATTTCCAGATGGGCGACAACCCCGGCCGCAAGGAACCCACCACGGGCGAAATCAACTACCGCAACATCTTCAAGCACATCCACAGGAAAGGCTTCACCGGTGTCCTGGGCATGGAGCACGGCAACAGCAAGAAGGGCGTGGAAGGAGAGCAGGCCGTTATCGCCGCCTATCGCTATTGCGACAGCTTTTAGGAGTGGCCCGCACAAATCATTGGTTTTGCACGACTCCTAAGCGTATTGCCCGGCGGCGTGACCTGAGGCCCACGCCCACTGGAAATTGAAGCCGCCCAACTGGCCCGTGACGTCTAGCACTTCACCGATAAAATACAGGCCGGGGACCTTCTTGGCCTCAAATGTCTTCGAGGAAATCTCATCGGTGCTGACCCCGCCGGCGGTCACCTCCGCGGTCCGGTACCCTTCGGTTCCACTGGGTTTGATCTCCCAGTGATGCAGGCGCTCGGCGACGAGCCGCAGACTCTCATCTGAGACTTGGGCGATTGAGCGTTGATAAAACTCCGAAAACCACAATTCGCAGAGTCGAAGCGACAGCTTCTTGCTCAAGAAAGCCGCCAGCAAGGTATTCAATTGAGCCATTGGATGACTCACTTGCGCAGCCTTTAGATGCTCGAACACATTTCTGTCGGGCAACAGATCGATCGTCACCGTGTCACCCGGCCGCCAATAGGATGAAATCTGCAGGATGGCGGGCCCGCTAAGTCCTCGGTGCGTCAACAGAATGTTCTCGCGAAAGCTTTGGCCATTGCATTCCACTCTGGCATCCACAGAGGTACCCGACAGGGCACTAAACTGTGACAGCAACTTTGGATCGAGCGTAAAGGGAACCAACGCGGCCCTCCGTGCACCGACCGACAGCCCGAATTGCAGGGCAATCTCATAGCCGAATCCGCTCGCGCCCAGGCTCGGAACGGATAGACCGCCGGTGGCGATGACAACGGAAGAACATTGCCACTCGCCCGTACTGGTCTGCAATTGAAAACCCGTTGCGGTCTTGGCAACCTTCTGAACGGAGCAATTCGTTTTTACTGCCACGTCCGCATCCCCGCATTCCTTTAACAACATCGCGACGATCTGGCTGGCCTTGTGGTCGCAAAACAGTTGCCCAAGTTTCTTCTCATGGTAGGCAATGCCATGCCTTTCCACCATCGCGATGAAATCCCACTGTGGATATCGACTCAGTGCCGATTTTGCGAAGTGCGCGTTGTGTGAATGGAAATTGTCAGAATCGACAGAGGTGTTGGTGAAGTTGCAGCGTCCGCCACCTGAGATCAGAATCTTCTTCCCAATCTTCTCGGCGTGATCGAGAAGCGCTACGCGACGGCCCCGCGCGCCGGCGCTGATCGCGCACATCAGCCCCGCGGCCCCCGCGCCTATGATGACAACATCCTTCTCCCGCATGGCACTGCAACGTCTCTCAACCCTTGTCTTTACTCGGCTCTGTCAGAAAACTCGATCTGGCTTCGAACGGCTTGTCTTCTTAGCTCTTCGACGCTGCTGTCGCAGCAAGGGCTGCACGAAGGCAACAGGGTTGTCCGTCTGGCGGCCTCCGGCTCCATCGACGATGCAACCAACATCGCCCGCTTCGCCGTCTTTGCCAGGCGAAAAAACGCGCGCTCTCAGGCCGACGACGGAGTTTTCAGACGGAGCCTACTATACTGGCATCCTCATCTAAATCAATCCAACCGCTCGAAACAGGTTCTCATGAACCAAGCCGTGATAGGGGATGGGCGTCCATATCGCCATGGATGGATTGAGTCGTCTTGTACAGGGCTGCCTGAATGCCTCTGCCATAGGTGTCGGGGCCAGCCAGATCGTAGAACGCCTTGCCAGGATTCCGATCGGCCTTGGGGGTCCCGCAGTGACAGAGCACCCAGATGAGGTTGTCGAGTTTGCGTTCCTTCACGAAATAGTCAAACATGCTCCGCCACAGCCGGATGAACCGTTCGCCGCCCCCTTTACCATACCAGAACCACCCACCGTCAAACTCGTGCATGGGCCGGCACAGGACGGGTATGTTGGCGTCACGTAGCTCGGTCAGGTGATCGGCGATCCGTTTCAGATCCTTCCACATGGCCGTATGCTCTTCCGTGCCGGTCTCAAAGCAGCGGTCGATATCGATGGTCATCTTGCTCTGGTTGTAGCCCTCCCCCTCGGAGGGTGCGCCCCAGTGCCACATGATGGTGGGGATCCATGGTGCTATCGGAGGGGGGAAGATGCTCGTGTCGCAGCGACAGCCTGTGATTCCGTCTACGGTGACAACGCGGCGCCGCAGGCTCGCCTTAGATACTCCGCATACTGCCAATCCCCGCTGCTGCCAGTCTGTCGGGTGACAACCAAGTCGAGGCTGGGCACGAAGGCGATCAACTGACCACCCGAGCCGGGCTTGTAGCGGGCGTCAGGGGGGATGCCCCGGCCGCTGGGGGTGCCTTCTTCACCCGTCAGCAAGGCGGGAAGTTCCCAGCCGTGGGAAAAGGTCTGAGCTGGGATCTTGAAACGCATTTCCGGCGAGGTCACGTCGTGGGTTGGCCGGGAAGTCTC
>JADFHU010000785.1 GCA_022567055.1 Planctomycetota bacterium | reverse complement strand
AGACCCTTCTAAGGCGCACATCGCTGAGATCCTGGGTCTGGACGTCCGCCGGACTCATCCGAGGGCAGTGGTGTCGTGTTCAAACGAACATAACCGTCTAGTCACCTTGGATACCGATCACTGATTACCGAATACTGATTACTTTCACACTACCTCTATGGCTCAGGAAATCCAGGGCAATCGCAAGTAACTTTCTCTGATATGAACCGTCCTTTTTTCAGTCGCTTCCCCGCGTATCTCACCGGTAGTAATCAGTAATCAGTGGAAAAGTAATCAGTTTTTGGCACAGATACTCTTCTGATTACTGATTACTTCAACTGTGGGAACCCTAGATCAGTGGCGTTCATGCCGAAAAGTACACGAATCCGGTATCTACATGCGATAGCCCTGACCTGCGGGCCAACCACGTCGACCTGGAGCAATGGTCGCGTGTCCGGGGCCCCATTCTGCTAATGGATCCAACCGAGGAAGCGATCAGCGAAGAATTCGCCGCCAAGGCCAACGCATAAGTGAAACGCACCTATCGCCCCCCCCCTTTGTCATCCCGGCCACTGTGTGAGTGAGCCGTCAATTTCAATAGGGTAAAGACACCGATCGCACGGCCCAGGGAATTTTCTTTGCAAATTAGAAATTAGATTCTAATATGTAAGACATGATTAAACGCCATGCCATGTGTCAGGTTGAGAGCCGACTGGCGATGTTCCCAGTAGTCGCCCTGGTAGGTCCAAGACAAGCCGGCAAGACGACCCTGGCAAAATCACTGACAGGACTCTATTTCGATCTCGAGCAGGAGCAAGACCAGCTAAAGCTGGATCTGCAGTGGGATAAGCTGGTAACAGGTCAAAGCCTGGTTGTTCTGGACGAGGCCCAAGAATGGCCAAGTCTATTCAAACGGCTACGCGGTGCTGTTGACAGGCGTAGAAAGCGTAATGGACGGTTTCTATTGCTCGGCTCTGTGTCGCCGAGCCTCATGAGACATGTATCAGAGTCACTTGCCGGCCGCATGGCCATGGTTGAGCTAACACCATTCCTTTGGAAGGAGCTGACTGGCGTCCGCCGTAGCCGACTCTGGCTCCAGGGTGGATATCCTGACGGCGGGGTGCTGAAACCCTCACAGTATCCTCTGTGGCAACAGAACTATCTGGAGGTGCTAGCCACTCGGGATCTACCCAACTGGGGCCTACCGGCAAAACCTCAGCTGACAATGCGCCTTCTCAGAATGTTGGCTGCGGTCCATGGCCAAACGCTGAATGCTTCTCAGCTTGGCCAGAGCCTGGACATCTCTTACAAGACGGTGAAGAGCTACCTGGATTTTTTGGAGGGAGCGTTCCTCATACGTCAACTTCAGCCCTTCTACAAGAATTTAAAGAAACGCATCGTCAAAAGCCCCAAGATCTATTGGCGAGACAGCGGTCTGCTCCACGCATTGCTAAATGTTTCTTCTGAAGAACAACTCTTGGATCAACCTTGGGTTGGAGCCGATTGGGAAGGATTTGTCATTGAGCAAATCTTGGGGACGCTTCAATTGTCACGAACTTCGTTTAGTCCATTTTTTCTGCGGACGAATGACAGATACGAAATCGATCTCCTATTAGAATTGGGTCGCGAATTGTGGGCCATTGAAATCAAACTGACATCGTCACCGGGGCGTTCGGATTTTCAGCGACTCAACAAGATAGCTGATCTCGTCGGAGCCAAGCGTCGGATCTTGATAAGCCGAACCCGACAAACGGTTGAAAACGCAGCCACTACCTCGTGTAACCTGGAAAGTTTCTTGAAACTGCTGGACTAAGCGCCCCCTAACTAGATGACTCTGCATGCGAACGGCTTATTCTGCGTCTGGGGGCAATACCAAAGAACTCAGGTCATGTTGGATGACCTTCCTATCCTTCACTCAAGGGACTGACGGCCCCCGAAAACCGGCTCAAACGGCGGCGGTTGCTGACAGCAGCAGCCCAATCCGTTACACTCTTCCGCGATGATCAACACCACCATCGCACATTACAAGATCACTTCGAAGCTCGGCGAGGGCGGCATGGGCGAGGTCTACCGTGCCACCGACACCAAGCTCGACCGTGACGTCGCCATCAAGATCCTGCCACAGTCCTTCGCCGGGGACAAGAATCGCGTCGCCCGCTTTAAACGCGAGGCCAAGGTCTTGGCCACCTTGAATCACCCGAACATCGCCGCCATCTACGGCATTGAGAAAACCCCTGACACCCATGCCCTGGTCATGGAGTTAATAGAGGGCGAGACGCTAAGCGAACGCCTCAAACGCGAACCCATGACGGTTGAAGAGTCTCTCGATTGCTGCAAACAGATCGCTGAAGCCCTGGAGGCTGCCCACGAGAAGGGCATTATCCATCGTGACCTGAAACCGGAGAACATCAAGATCAACGCAGACGGTCACGTCAAAGTCCTGGACTTCGGTCTGGCCAAAGAAGTGGTCGATCCAGCATCTATAGCCGACCAAGCCGAATCCCCGACGATCACCCATATGACGACCATCCCCGGCGAACTGCTGGGCACGGCCCCCTACATGAGTCCCGAACAAGCGAGGGCCAAGCCGGTCGACAAG
>JADFHU010000784.1 GCA_022567055.1 Planctomycetota bacterium | reverse complement strand
GAGGGAGCCTAAGCGACCGCCGATGCGTCCCGGCTGAATACAGAGGCGAATGCAGCGTGGTGTCGAATCTTAGGGTGTGACACAGAATCGGAGGCGATGGCCTTGGAGGGGGTCTTGGGAGGATACTCAGTGGGCGAGCTCGACAGCGAGCCGTTGGCGGCATGGTCTGGTTTCGCCGTTTTCGTTGAATTCAGGGTTGTGGCCGTACGCATCTGCCGCTAAGATGCCCCTATGCTAAGCTATCTGCTATCCGTGTTGAACTGCCGTGCCGAGGCGATTCGTCTGGGCTGCGGTGTGACTCCGCCCTAATCCTCTGCTGTCCCTCCTGTGGTTTTGCCTGTTGGCTTGCACTCGCTGCGCCGCTATTGCGGCTTTCTCGCCCGCCGACCTGCCAACGATCTACGCTAAGGATTCGCTCTTTTGAGACGCTTGCTATGGACCATGCTGCAACGATGACAAACAAACCTGTTCCGCGTGATGAGATTGCCCGGCGGAGGACCTTTGCCATTGTCTCACACCCCGATGCGGGAAAGACCACGCTGACTGAGAAGTTCCTTCTTTACGGCGGGTCGCTGCAGTTGGCCGGTTCCGTCACCGCGCGGAAGAACCTCCGCGCCACCACATCGGACTGGATGGAACTGGAGAAAAAACGGGGCATTTCGATCAGTTCGACGGTGCTCCAGTTCGACTACCAAGGCTTCCGCATCAACCTGCTCGATACGCCCGGACACAAGGATTTCTCAGAGGACACATACCGCGTTCTGACTGCGGTGGACGCGGCGATTATGGTCATCGACGCGGGTAAAGGCATCGAGAGTCAGACCCGGAAACTGTTCGAGGTCTGCCGTCGGCGCGGCGTGCCGATCTTCACGTTCATGAACAAGATGGACCGTCCCACGCTTGACCCGCTGACGCTGCTGGACGACCTGGAAAACGTCCTGGGCATCGCAGCCTACCCGATGAACTGGCCGCTTGGGACCGGCGTCGGCTTTAAGGGCGTCTGGGACCGGCACACTAAAATGGCCCACCTCTACGAGCGAACCAGCGGCGGGGCCCATCGGGCGCCGGTACTGACGACGGGGCTTGCGGACCCGGTCGTGCGCGATCGCCTGGACGACGACGCCGTTTACCGCGACATCTGCGAAGAGATCGAGATGCTGGAAGGCGCCGGTGCCGCCTTCGATCCAGACGAAGTACTGGCCGGGCGGACTACGCCGGTCTACTTCGGCGCCGCGATCAACAACTTCGGCGTCCAGCTTCTGCTGGATGGATTTCTAGAGTACTCGGCTGCCCCAGGGGCCCGGATGAGTCGGACCGGATCAGTCCGGCCTACGCATCCGGACTTTTCGGGTTTCGTGTTCAAGATTCAGGCGAACATGGACCCGCGTCATCGCGACCGGATTGCCTTTGTTCGCGTGGTCTCGGGCAAATTCGAGCGGGATATGACAGTGACCCACGTCCGAACCGGTAAGAAGATTCGTCTGTCCAACGCCACCAAGCTCTTCGGCCGTGAGCGGCAGATCATCGATGAGGCCTATCCCGGCGACGTGGTCGGAATCGTGGGCAACGCCAACTTCGCCATCGGTGACACGCTGGCGGAGGACCCGACCATCGTCTACGATGAGATCCCGCGCTTCGCCCCCGAGTGTTTCGCATACCTGGAAAACCCCTCGGCGTCTAATTTCAAGCGCTTTCGCACTGGAATGACTCAGTTACTCCAGGAGGGTGTCGTGCAGTCTTTCCACCTGGCCGATCGTGCGGCCCGCAGAACGCCGCTGCTGGGTGCGGTCGGGCCGCTTCAGTTTGAGATCGTGCAGTATCGTCTCGAGAGCGAGTACGGCGCGTCGTCCCGTCTACAGAATGCCCCTTGGACGGTAGCCCGCTGGCTGGACCCCGCCGCGCCGGTCAAAGACCTGCCCTTGCCCAGCGGAGCCTGCCTGGCCACGGATGAACAAGGAAGACCCGTGCTGCTATGTACCGATGAGTGGGGGCTGCAGTACTTTCAGAGTCATAACCCTAACCTGCAGATCGCCGATGTACCATTCGCCATTGAGTCCGGTGCTTCTGGCTGACGATGAAACGTCGGCCATTGAATTTGAGAACGGGATGTCCTTGATAGCTCATATGTGACTTGAAACTTTGGTCCATTGGTACTTATTTGTTATTTAGAATTCGTGTTTTGGGAATTCTGGCCAAGCCGCGTGTTATCTTTCCACAGTGACACAGCAGCATGAAGGGTCAGTAACAGCATGAAGGGTCCCCGGATTCAAGTCTTCGAGCAAGTGACACTACGATTAGCTTTATCTTCGGGGGCGGAGAAGGAACGCTACGGGGAAAGCTACCGTTCAAGTAATCAGTCATCAGAGGGGCACGAGAGGTCGGTCTCTGGATTGCAGTGTTTCCGCGAGTGACATCTTCAGGATACTTAAATCCGACCCCTAAAGAACGGAACCAAAGCTAAGGAACCGCGCACAAATAACTGATCCATTTCTCATCTCATCTTCACGCCATCTTCAGTCGCTTCTCAATCGCGAAATCCGCGACGTAGAATCGCTACGCCTGTGGTTTCGCTCAATCGGGCGCGACTAAATC
>JADFHU010000783.1 GCA_022567055.1 Planctomycetota bacterium | reverse complement strand
CTTGATCAAAAAAGAACTTTCGGAGAAGCTCGTCGACTCACGCTTCGCCGTGACGTCCCTGCTGTGCATCGTCGTCATGCCCCTGGGCATGTATGTCAGTTGTCAGGACTATGAGCGGCGGCTTGTGGACTACCGCGACGCGTCACAGACCTATCGTGAACGGTTTAAAGATGAGATGGGTCCTTTTGTGGAGGTGCAAGGCTTTCGGCCCCCTTCCGCTCTGAGTGTATTCGCGTTGGGAATCGATGCTTTCATTCCCAGCGGGATTGTGACATCGCGGTCGGGGCGCTTTCATACCGTCAAAGAGCCGGTGACGAGCAGTCCGGGCTCTCTTCTGTTTGGCAGGACGGACTATCTCTTTTATGTGACCTTCGTGCTGTCATTGGCTGCTTTGACGATGACCTTTGACTCCATCGCCGGCGAAAAGGAGGCGGGAACCCTAAAGCTGATGATCAGTCATGCCGTTTCGCGTCGATCTATCGTCTTGAGTAAGATCATTGGCAACTATGTGTCCATTCTGCTGCCGTTTGTGGTCTCGCTCATGGTGGCATTGCTGTTCTTGGAGCTGTCGTCCGTGATCTCGCTCGGATCATCCTCTCTCTGGATCTCCCTGTTGGCCTTGATCGCCGTGACGATGCTCTACCTGTTCGTGATGACCTGTCTGGGCGTTTGGGTGTCGACTCAGAGGCATCACTCGATCAATGCACTGATTCTCGCTTTTTTCGTCTGGACCCTGCTCACCTTGGCGATTCCCAAGATCAGTCCCATGATTGCCCGGGTCCTCTACCCTATCGAATCACCGGACGCCATTAACTCCGCCAAACGCATGGTGATAGAGGATTTGGAGAACGAGCTTGAGCAAGAGAGGGGCCGCCTCCTCGGTCGCTGCCACGATGAGTCTGGCACGCCTCGGTCTGACCGGAATCGGTTGCCCGCATTGAGTGAAGCGGGCAAAAAAGCCCTCGCCAAATACGGCAAGGAAGCCACGCTGCTTGAACAGGCCTTTCAGAGGCGCATCACGGACAGCATCCAAAAGATTGAACGAGACTACCAACGCGAACGCAATCGGCAGTTTAACATGGCCATCAATATCTCGCGCATTTCCCCCGTGAGTTGCTTCGTCTACGTCGTGTCCAGGATTGCGGGTACGGGTGTCGCCGAGCCGCTCAATTTTGTCCGGAACGCGGCGAGATTCCAGGCTGAAGTCAACGCCGCCATTTACGAGCAATATGACATGAAGAGCTACCCAGGAGGGTCTTGGACTGGGGACGCTAAGTCAGGATTCGACCCTGCGAGGGCGAAGACTCCGGTGATGACCTATCGCTATGCTACGTTGGCCGAAGCGCTCGGAAATAGCTGGGTGGATATTCTGCTGCTAGGTTGTGGGGGCATTTTGTTTTACGGAACGGCGTACCGGGGACTACATAACTATGATGTGAGGTGAGCCGGCATCTCGGCGAAAAGAAGGCCGGCTCACCCTGATTGTTGGAGAACGCAATTGCGAACAGGCAAGAATGAAATGGTTCTGAAAACGTTGGGCACGCTGTTTTTCGTCGCGGCAGCGCTAAAGGGCTATCACCTGATGTCGCAGCCTGCGGCAAACCAGGATCTCTGGTCCCACCGCCTCTTCTCGGTCTTGCAGGTCGAACTGGAACTCGTCATGGCCATCTGGTTATGGTCCAATGTGTTTCCCCGTGGCGTTTGGTCGTCGGCGTTTGTCTGTTTTTCGCTCTTCGCCGCGATGACTCTTTATCGTGCCCTGTCGGGAGCTTCCTCCTGCGGCTGTTTTGGACCGCTTAGCATCAATCCATGGCTCGCCTTGACGCTGATTGACCTGCCGGCCTTGGCGGCCCTTGTGGCCATTCGACCGAGACACTTGAGGCGGGATCTCCGCGCGACCACGCGGGATCTCTGTCGAACTGTTGTGCGGCTATGCCGGGTGTCCCGTCATAGGTGTTTCGTCAGGGCCCCCGAAGGGCGAGACACGGATCGATCCTTGGCCAACCCTGCTTTGCGGGGTACCCTCTTGGTCACCCTCCTGGCCCTGACCGTCACGACACCCATTCTCGCATGGGTCAAAGCGCCTCAGGTGACGGCCGCGTATGAAGTGTTGGAACCTAGCCAGTGGGTTGGCAGCACCTTGCCAATCCTCGAGCAGATTGACATCGCCGAACGGCTCCGGCACGGAAGATGGTTGGTCCTGCTCTATCATCATGACTGTCCCGATTGCCAGGCCCTTTTTCCCAGATACCGACGGCTGGCCGCGGACTTGAAGGAAAACGGGTCTCTTCTGCGTGTCGCGCTGATAGAGATCTCGCCGTATGGCGACGAACAGCTCTTGGCCGGCGCCCTGTGTGCGACGGGTAGGTTGAGCGATGCCAAACGATGGCTGGTCCGGACGCCCGTGGCTCTGGGGCTGGTGGAGGGTCGTGTTGTGAGGGTCTTTGGTGATGGGAGGGTCGACGCGAGAGACCTGCTGTTTATTGTCCCAGAGACGAAAGGAGGAGACCGTGACTAGACCGTCTCGTCTACAGGCCTACCAGAAGTCTGCGAAGAGCGACGGAACGTTGCAGACGGGTGACCAAAGCGCTGCGG
>JADFHU010000139.1 GCA_022567055.1 Planctomycetota bacterium | reverse complement strand
CCGGAAGCATCGTGCGGCCCATCTTGCACGCATGAGTGTTCTGGCTATTTCACCTTGAAGGAATACTCGTGAATCGTTTCCTTAGAGGGGTCAGGGGCGTGACATCGAAGAACGAAGCCCTCTTCGTTTTTTTCATAGGAAAAATCGCGGCCACTAAAAAGATCCTGCGGCAAACCGGGCGGTAAGGCATCTGGCAATTGGCCGGTGCGAATGTTGATCAAATAGAGTTCGATGGCAGTTTTCACTGCATTTAAGCGTGTCTGGGCTCGTGAGTCGACACAGAGGCACTTTGCGTAGCCCGCCATCAACACAAAAGCAGCGGTAGCCTCAGGTTGCTCAGTCAGGTCTTGTCCGGGCCTTTTTTCGAGCACCTGTATCATCCGATACGCCTGATTAAATGGGTTCTCCAGGGCTGCCTGCAACTCCGCCATAAACTCTATGTAGTATTGTCGAGTGTCCCTAAGAAACGATTCATTAACCGGTTCAACTTTCTCGAGAGCGCGTCGTAGGTCCTGCGCGTTTTCAGTGCCCACAGGGCATTCCTTTAGAAACTGGGGCCATCTCTCCACTGTAAAGGAATGAACCATAGACTCGGCTTCTTTTCTAAAACCCAACCGCAAACCATCCTTTGGTGGACCAGCATGAGCCATCTCAACCTTGAGCCAAATCAGTGTCTCCTCATCAATAGAATTATCTGAGAGAGCATTAGCCAAGACCTGATTACTCAGTTCACTCATAGAGAGCCCAACCAAATGGAAAATAGTGACTCCGTCCGACACGACATGCCGGGCCATACGATGAATGGCCAGCAAACGGTCCAGGCCTTCCTTAATGTCTCCGTTTTCCATCAGCCGTCTGGCATCCGCAACCAGTAGCACGGCGGCAAAACGGGCCAAGTATAATTCAGGTAAATAGGTTTGTACTCCTTTAGAATAATCGACCCCCCAATCACAATGTTCAACGGTTGAGGCATCACTGAGTAAGCCAATGGCCCGTTTGTGGCGTTTGATGACTCGCTCAACGTTTTCATCCAAAGGGATTTTTCCATTGGCATAATCAACCATCGCACTGCGTACATCGCTATCGTTCGCGTATTCCATCAATAAAAAAGTCCGGTAATAGAGAACTGCCGCATTGTACGGAGGGTAGGCCCACGTTGTCTTTGCGAAAACTGCAAGCAGCAAACCTACCACAACGCCAAATTTGTTTCTTTTCATGAGACTATCTCCAAAAACTAATCGTCTAAATCATCTAGAACACTCTGGATAGACAAACGCTCCGGCCGCTGTCCGGATGGGTTACCGGCCAACTCAAAAAAAAGATCCAATCCATCCAAGCCCTGGTCACGGTAGGTTGCATTGATCGCACCTAGTGTCAATCTTTCTGCAATGGGGATATTGACATACGCTTGGCTGTCCTTGGGACTGTTTGGACCTGACCGAACACACAAAAGGACCACCACGAAGATCGTTATTGTGGCGACCAAGCCAACGACCCCCTGCCTCATCTTCCTGCAACCTCGGCCGGCCTGCCAGGCATCGGCCAGGATCCGCTGATCCAGAGACGAGTCTGTCTCGACAATCGCCTCACCCAATAACTGCTTGATTTTGTCCTTCGGATTCATGGGATTGTCCTGGTGGGTCTTTAAAAACAAGTCTTAGTTTGGTCATGCTATAGCGATAGCGACTCTTAGCCGTATTGACCGGCAAACCCAAGACCTGGGCAATACGGCCCAAGCTCATCCGGCCCTGCATGTGCAATAGAATCACCTCACGCTGCTCCATGGGAAGTTCAGCCAGGGCAGCGGCGCATTGCCGGGCCTGCTCGTTGCAGATCAAATGATCCAGAGGACTAGCCACCCAATCGCGTCCCGAGCTGACTGGCCGAATTTTCTGGTGTCGCTGACGGGCCTGGAGGACGTTGCGCGCCTGGTTCACCGCGCAAGTCAACAGATAACCCTTGAGACTGCCGGTCAACCGAAAGGTGGGCAATCCCTCGGCAAACCGTACAAATACGTCATGCACCACATCCTCAGCTAATGCTGTGTCATTGAGCAGGCCTAAGGCTACCAGCAGCACATCGCGTTTGTACTTGCCGTAGATCGTCTCCAGGGCCCGGCGACTGCCGCATTTATATTGAATTGTTAGGAGTCGGTCGTCCATAGGGTCATGCTTGGTCTACCCATACAACAAGTCTAAGCGTCATTTGGGTCTAAACAATGAAAAAGGGGCCAGGAAAAAGGGTCCCCGGATTTAAGTATTAGAGCGAGGTAACCGTTCACGTGGTATGGGATTGAGAAGTAATGGCAAGGGTGGTTTGAACCGTAGAATATCGAACAGCAGAATGTCGAAGGGCAGTGAGTTTGATCTCGAAGAGCGGCTTATTTAGTGGTCAGCGTCAAGACGGCAACAAGGAAGCACGTGTTTGATGAAAAAGTTCATGAGCCCTATTAACTTCACCGTTGGACATTCCTTGTTCGATATTCTGCGGTTCATCTCTGCTTGAAATGATGAGTGAACGGTTACCTCGCTTGAAGGGTCTTCTCCCCTGGGGGTAGAAAGGACAACTGACACCATGCGAACACACGCTCTTACCCTTCTCAGCCTGATAGCGTTTGCAGCTTGCGACATCGGTCGCTGCGGCGAAAAGACGACGAGCAAGCCAAACGTGCTGTTCTTGATCTGCGACGACTTGAACTGCGATCTCGCCTGTTATGGGCATCCTTCGGTCAAGTCGCCCAACATCGACCGGTTGGCCGGCCGGGGCCTGCGCTTTCAACACGCCTATTGCCAGTATCCCCTCTGTGGTCCCAGCCGGGCCTCGTTTATGACGGGACTCTATCCGGACCAATCCCTGGTCCTCCGAAACGCAATCTACATCCGGCAGCACGTTCCCAACGTCCAGACCCTGTCGCAGATGTTCCGTCGGCAGGGATACGTCGCCACCCGCATCGGAAAGATCTACCACTACAATGTCCC
Source organism: Planctomycetota bacterium (assembly GCA_022567055.1). GTDB lineage: Bacteria > Planctomycetota > Phycisphaerae > Sedimentisphaerales > Anaerobacaceae > JAIPFM01. The sequence continues at coordinate 7,110 of JADFHU010000139.1, read as the reverse complement.
GCGACACATTGGCACCGGCGGACACGATGATCCCGACTCCTGGGACTACACCATCAACCCTCGCGGTCGAGACAGGGAGGAGGAAGACCGGATCTTCAGCCTGAGACCGGGCAGCTTCGGCGGCACCTTGAGTTGGCTGGCGGCGGAGGGAAGCGACGCAGAGCAGACAGATGGCATCGCCGCTACCGAGGCGGTGCGACTGCTCAATCGCTACGCCCAGCAGGGCACAAGCTTCTTTCTGGCGGTCGGCCTATATCGTCCGCACACACCCTACGTCGCGCCCAAGAAATACTTCGAGATGTACCCCCTGAACGAGATCGTCCTACCCACAATGCCCGCAGGCTACCTTGATACGCTGCCGCGTCCGGCCCGTCAGTCCGTGACACGCAAGAAGGAACAGGTGAACCTGTCCGACGAGTTGGCCCGCAAGGCGATTCAGGCCTATTACGCCTCCATTACCTTTGCCGACGCGCAATTAGGCAAGGTGCTCGACGCCTTGGACGAAACCGGACTGAGCAAGAACACCATTGTCCTGTTTACGTCCGACCACGGCTACCATATGGGAGAACACGGCCACTGGCAGAAAACCACCTTGTTCGAGAACGCCGCGCGCGTGCCCTTGATCATTGCCGCCCCCGGCCTGCAGACCGCCGGTCGTAGTACAACCGCACCGGCCGAAATGGTTGATTTCTATCCCACCCTTGCCGACCTGTGTGGACTCACGCCGCCGACCTATCTGTCCGGCGTCAGCCTGGTTCCCGTATTGAATGATCCGGCCGCACGTCCGAGGCAGGCGGCCTTGACGCAGTACGCCAGTGGCTACAGCATTCGGACCTTGCGCTACCGGTACACCGAGTGGGGTGCCCAGGGTGCCGACGGCGCCGAACTCTACGACCATGAGTCGGACGCCAAGGAGATGATCAACCTTGCCAACAGACCCCAGCATCAAACGACGGCGAAGCGCCTGTCCCGATTGCTCCATGCACGTATCGAAGACGCCCGGCTCGCGCCCGAGGGTCTCAAGCAGATCCGCTTCGATAACCGGCGTCGCGTACCCAACTGACAGAGGGCGACGGATTCCTCGCGGAAGCGAAGACTTGGCACGGTCACCTATCGTACAGTCCTAATACTCATCCACCAGCCAATCACTTTCATCCGCCATGACCTTATATTCGTGTAACAAAAGGAGTTATGTGGGAATAATATTTACCATGCACGAGGCTTGCGCCATGACTTCAGCTTCGCTCAGTTTCTGACACGCGATACCCACGGCTCCGGCATTTATCTGTATGTGCGCGATTTCGGGGATCTTGTGCGTCTTGATATGCGGTCGATTGCTGATGCCATGCTCATCTAGGTAGCGTCGCAATCTGACGATGTTGGATTCGAGCCTTCCCTTGTCACGATGCTATGGGAACGGCAAGAAATAAATTGGGCATGCAAAAGTCCAAGTTATTTCTTGCCGGTCCCTTAGCTCGAATCGCGGGGCGCAACAGCATGCGTCCACTATTGGCTGCCTGATGGTACCATCAGATTTTAAGAATGCCATTTTTTTGTGCCTTGGTATGGTATGGGCTGAACGAAAGAGCGACGATCTGGCGATTGCCGGCAGTGGCGCGTGGAGGGCACGCGGAGGCCGTGACATCAAGCGGAGCGACTGGCACGCCCTCTGCCACCCGGAGCCCCTGCGAAGACCGGGCAGGCGGATTGATAGACGCGAAGCCATCATCCTAGGCTTTGGCAGAAAGCTCCGTCGTCGGCTCGCCTGTCCCGAGCTTGGCGAGGGGAGAGCGAGCGTTTTTTCGCCTGGTGAAGACGGCGACCTGTCCACCGTAGCTTTAGCGAAGGCGGAAGCTGGCGATGTTGGTTTTATCGTCGATACAGCCGGATGCAGCCAGGCGGACAACCCTGTTGCCTTCGTGCAGCCCTTGCTGCGGTAGCAGCGTCGAACAGCTAAGAAAAAGGGCCGCTCGAAGCCAGATCGAGTTTTCAGACAGAGCCCAATGCCTGAGAGCATAGTTTCCGGGTGAATCGAGTCAACCCGAAAAGCAGGGGCGTGGTAGAATAGAGTGTTCTTTGATGGAACAACCATGGGTGCCCGAAGGTTCCGTTTTGTCGGTCGCGTGCAGGGGGTCGGCTTTCGCTATACCAGTCGCCGGATTGCTTTGGGACTGAGTCTACAGGGATACGTGCGAAACCTCGCCGACGGCAGCGTTGAGATGTTTGCCCAGGGACCGCAGGCGGATCTCGACCGGTGTCTCGAAGAGATCCGTGACAGTTTCGGAGAGTATGTCAGAGAGGTCACTGTGACCGAGTTGCCCTCCGATCCCCGCTACAGCGATTTCAGTGTCAGCTATTAGTACAGAGCCTAGTGTACGCCAGGGCGCGTCGCGGGAGATGAACTCGCTCATGCTTCACGACTTGACGCAGCGCATGCGTATAGACGAGTGGATGGACGATCCGACACTGGACTGCAACCGGCACAGACAGGCCCTGCGGGGACTCGCCCGACTCAATTGGGTCAGTGGCAGCGTCGGGCGGGTCTGGAAGGTGATCCGGCAGTATATGTCTGAACAGGGCCAGAATGAACTCTCTCTCCTCGATGTTGCGACCGGCTCCGGAGACATCCCCATCGGTCTCTACCGGCGGGCTCGGAGGGCCGGCCTTCACCTGAAGATTGTGGCGGTGGACATCAGTGAGACGGCGCTTGAGGTCGCGCGTCACCGGGCCGCGCGCGCAGGGGTGAAGATCGATTTTCGTAGGTGTGACATTCTCGAAGACAACCTCGCCGAGCAGTTCGATGTCGTCCTCTGCTCGCTCTTTCTACACCACCTCGAAGAGGGACCCTCCGTGGAATTGTTGCGGATCTTGAAGCAGCGTGCCCGTCACCTCGTGGTGGTCAATGATCTGTTGCGTAGTCGCGTGTCGATGGCGCTGGTCTGGCTCGGTTCTCGGCTCCTCTCGCGATCCAAGGTCGTTCACTTCGATGCCATGGCGTCGGTGCGGGCCGCCTTTACTCTGTCTGAAATGCAGGGCCTGGTCCGTTCCGCCGGTCTAGAGTCGGCCAGCGTTTGGTCCTATTGGCCCTGTCGGTTGCTCTCTGTATGGTGCGACCCATGATGCCGATTGCTTCTCTTGCCGATCGACCGGTGGCCACGCTCGATATCACGGAGGCCTCCCGACGATCTTGGGACTGCTTGGTGGTGGGCGCCGGCCCGGCGGGGGCCGTGGCCGCCCGCCAACTGGCCCTGAGGGGGCACAGTACGCTTTTGGTGGAGAGGGCAAGGTTGCCGCGTTGGAAGGCCTGTGGGTGTTGCCTGAACCACGCCGCGCTGGAGACCCTGGATCGCATCGGCCTACGGGCTCCAATCGAAAGCTTAGCCCAGTCGCGCCTGCGGCGCTGGCGTCTGGCCACGCCCTATGGGCATAGCGAGTGCGCCATGCCGACAGGTCTTGCTCTGTCCCGCGCATCGTTTGATGCGGCCCTGGTCTCTGAAGCCCTTGCCGCCGGCAGCGAATACTTAGACGCCACGACCGCCTCGGTAAGCCATAAAATAGCGGAGGGCTGGCGGGTACGCCTGCAAACCGGCAACGGACGCGCCGACGTGGTCGCCTCCGTCCTGGTGGCTGCCGATGGACTGAAGAGCCCACTGTTGTCCAAACTCGGCACCTTTGAATCCGAGGTTCAGGCGAACTCCTGGATCGGGGCAGCGGCCACCGTCCACCGCGGTGAGCGCGCATTCGCGGACCTCTCCCCTGACACGGTCTACATGACCTGCGGTCGAGACGGATACGTGGGCATGGTGGTCCTTGAATCGGACCAGATTGAGATCGCAGCAGCCGTCAATCCGCACGCCCTCGGTCGCTGGGGCACGGTGCAAGCGCTCATCACAGAGATAGTGACAGAAGCGGACGGACCCTGTTGCGATGCGTTGGCCGGGATAGGCTTTCGAGGGACCCCCCGGTTGTCCCGTCGCCGCCGCAGGATTGCCGCCGAGCGTCTCTTCTTAATTGGTGATGCCTGCGGCTATACCGAACCCTTTACGGGCGAGGGCATGGCCTGGGCCCTCACCTCCGGGCTGCTGGTCGGCCCCCTGGTGGCGCAGGCGCTGCGACGCTGGGATCCCTCTCTGATCCCTCAGTGGCATGCACTCTACCACCAGCGGATTCGCAAGCGACAGCGTCTGGGGCGTCTGTTGACCCGCAGCCTGCGCTATCGATCCTGTACCAAGATCATGACCGCCGTGCTGAATCGGCAGCCACGTCTGGCCGCGTCTTTCATGCGGAGGATCAACGCCCCCTTTGATCTCCAACCCGTGTTCGCGGAGGCGCGATGAGTCTTTACATCTGTGGTATCGGCACGGCGACGCCCGAGGTGAGCATGACGCAGGAAAGTGCCGCAGAGATGGCCAAGACCTTCATCTACGATGACTTGGCAACACAGAGGGCCCTGCCCAAGCTCTACCGGATGACCCGCGTCAAGACGCGGTCGAGCATCCTCCTGAAGACCAACGGCGCTGGACTGCCCGAGCAGGATTTTTATTACCCCGCCCAGCACGCAAGGGACCGAGGTCCTACCACCGCCGCCCGCATGCAGCATTTCGTCCAAGAGGCTTTCGCCATTGCAGTCGTTTCCTGTCGGCAGGCATTGGCGGCCGCCGGGACCTATCCCGGGGAGGTGACGCATATTATCACCGTCTCCTGCACCGGATTCGCGGCACCCGGGTTAGATATCCGGCTCATCGGCGAATTGGGCCTACCCGAGACGATCCAGCGGACCCACGTGGGGTTCATGGGATGTCACGGCGCCTTGAATGGCCTGCAAGTGGCCAAGGCGATCGTGGAGGGCGACCCCCAGGCCTGCGTTCTGATGTGCTGCACCGAACTCTGCAGTCTGCACTACTACTACGGTGTCGATGCGGAGAAGCTGGTCGCCAACGCGCTCTTTGCGGATGGATCTGCGGCGATCGTGGGCCGCGCCGCGCCTGCCCCCGCCGGTGGCAAGGGGCACTGGCGGGTCGAGGCGTGCGGCTCCTTGGTCATGCCCGACTCGCAAGAGGAGATGACCTGGATCATCGGCGACCACGGGTTCGAAATGACACTCTCCGCCTCGGTCCCCGGCCTGATTGCGGAGCGACTCAAACCCTGGATGCAAGGGTGGCTGGCCGGGATAGGATTCTCGCTCACCGACATCCGGTCCTGGGCGATTCACCCCGGTGGGCCGCGTATCGTTCAGAGCACCGCAGGCTGTCTGGGACTGCCCCGATCCGTGCTACGAGCGTCCCTCGATACATTGTCGGAGCATGGGAACATGTCCTCCGCCACGGTACTCTTCGTCATCGACCGACTGCAGCAGGACCACGCCAAGACCCCCTGCGTGGCCATGGCCTTCGGACCGGGGTTGGCCATTGAGGCCTGCTTGCTGCTGTGACCTTTTTGCTACAATCCCGATTCCACGTGCTCTGGGTTTCGTCAGAGTCAAAGGCTTTGCCCAATGGTGTCGGTTTAAAAACGAAATCCGAATATCGAAACTCGAAACAAGCACGAAATAGGAATGACTGAAATCCTAAACGGCGGCCTCCCTGGTTTCTGTCATTCGCACATTGTGATTTTGGGCTTGTTTCGTATTTCGTATTTCGATATTGGGATTTGACGTCACCTTACAACGCTCGGGCTCCAAGCCCCTTTGGGGCCCATACGATGCCGCGTCCTCTGGGCGTGGATTATTATTCGATGTGAGTCATTCCCGGTGAGCCGCTATCCTCTTCGCTAGCGGCCTCCGCGCTGAGAGCCGCCGACTTTATTCCGAAGTAGAGGCAACACATCGCCGCGAGAAAATAGCAGAGTCCCGGCATGGGAATCTGGATCGCGGCCACGCCGAGAATCGTATTCACGATGATTGCGGGCGTCACCGCAACGGCGGAGAGTCGCAGCAGCGAATCGTAGGTCCGCCGAGAGTGAAGGCTTCTGGCGAACTGCAGGCCGATGAGGGCATAGATCAGCAGTTGAATCACCCGAAAGAACCAGGATCCCAGCAGGGCGAGGGGATAGATCCACACGGCGGTCACGCGCCGCAGGGTATTAAGCCACCGAGTGACTTTATGCTGGTCCAGGGTGAAATCGATATCCGGGTCGAAGGGTAGGCTACGGGTGTCGAGATTCGTGCGTCTAACGATCAATTCCTTTTTCGTGACCAAGATATTGGCCTCTTGCTCTGTCAAGCTCGTGATCTGTCCAGTCGTGTCTATGATGGCGAGTTCCTTCTTTGTCATCGGGTCCACAATGGCGTAGGGTTGGTTCACATCTGCCGACGCCTCGCCGCCTGCGACCGTGATTTGAGGGATCTGCGTGACAATGGGTGGAGCCTCGGTTTCCACGAAGGCAGCGACGTCGCCTTGAATCGTTATGGCACGTGGAATCCAACAGACAGCCAGCAACAGAAAGAGATAGAGAAAACCCACGCCTTTCCAATTGTGGCAGACATCCCAGTAGAGGTCGCCGGAGTAGAATGACATATAGGGTACGTGGAACATCGAGTATCTCTTCACGACTTGGATCCTTTGCTGCGCTTAGGGATCGGCGATAAATAAGTTGGGCATTCAAAAGTCCAAGTTATTTCGTGGTTCTTTAATAATGCTGCTATCGCAGCCAGGATTGTACCACGGAAGCCGCTGTTTTCTTGCCGGTCCCTCAACCCCCGGGTGGAGGGTCTGTGTTTTTTGGTCATGGAGGATGAGACTGGGGGGTCACCGATGCGTTATTTCACATGTCAGATAGAGTCTGGCCAAACGACATCCTTCTTGCTGTTGAGTGCCGATCATCAGCAAGGGGTGCGCCCTCTGCCGATCGACAGAAAAACCGCGCATCAGCCTGGCAGAAGCCCCTACACGGGTACCACTCTGGTAGAACTGGTCGTGGTCGTTGCCGTCATGACCCTGGTCATGGGAGCCATCGTTCCCCTGTTCACGCATATGCGCAGGTCTTGGGACACCTGGCAGAACACCTCCGAGGCCGTGCAAAACGGACGCGTGCTGATGGACCATATGCACCGCAATCTGGCCGAGGCGACCCAGATCACGGCGGTCAGCAATTCCTCCCAGACCAGCGGCT
>JADFHU010000138.1 GCA_022567055.1 Planctomycetota bacterium | reverse complement strand
GGAAGGTGGCCAGTTCTTCCGTCCAACTGCTGGCGTCCTTGAGAACGAAGCGGGTGAAGACCTGCCACAGCACATCCAACACGAGGACGGTCACCGACACCATGACCAGGCATTCCAGGAATCTATCGAGGATCTTCTTGATGGTTGCCATCGTTATTGGATCTCCTGAATCTGTTGGATCAAGGGTCCGATCTCGGTCTCTGCGAATTCCTTCCACATCGGTTCGGCCGCCTTCTGGAATAGGGTCTTGTCGGGATAGATGATCTCGACGCCGGCGGCCTTCACGGTTTCCAAGGAGGCCTTTTCCGCCTCATTCCACAGCTTGCGTCCGTAGGTCACGGATTCGTCCACCGCTGCCTGCAGCAGTTTCTGCTCTTCGGCGCTGAGTTTTTTCCAGACCTTTGTGCTGATGACGAGCATGTCGGGCAGGCGGACGTGTTCATCGAGACTGTAGTACTTGCAGATTTCATAGTGACGGGAGGTGTCGAAAGAGGGAGGGTTGTTCTCGGCCGCATCCACGACACCTTGATCGAGGGAGGTGTAGAGTTCTCCCCAGGAGATGGGCGTGGGAGAGCCGCCCATGGTTCTTACCATCTTCATGGCCATGATGCTGCTCATGACGCGGATCTTGAGACCCTTGAGATCCGCGGGGCTGTGGATGGCCTTTTTGGCGTAGAAACTCCGCGCCCCGGCGTCATAGTAGCAGAGGCCCTTGAGTCCCTTGTCCTGGCCCTCGGCCAGCAACTCCTTGCCGATGGGGCCCAGGGCAAACTTCCAGAAGTGGTCGCTGTCCCGGAAGACATAGGGCAGGCCGAAGATCTTGATGCGGGGCACGAAGCTCTCCATGGGCCCGGTGCTGGTCTTGGTCATGGCCAGGTAGCCCAATTGCAGGGCCTCGATACATTCCTTTTCGTTGCCCAACTGTTCGCTGGGAAAGATCTGCACGATCATCTTGCCTTCGGAGGTTTCCTTTAGCCGCTCGGCCAGGAACTCCATGGTCTTGTGCACGGGGTGCTGGGTGTTGAGCCCGTGGGCGAGCTTGAGGATGCGGACATCGTCCAGGGCCTCGTCCGTTCCTATCACGAAGCGTGCCGCGAGCATGACCAACAACAGAACAATGAAGATCGTCAACGCTTTTTTCATGAGCAGATCCTATTTCAATTGCATCGGAAAGTAATTCTTGGCGTTGTTGAAGCAGATGTCCTCGACGAGTTGGCCCAGGAGGGGCATGTCGTGGGGCAGTTCGCCGTTTTCTACGTCGGTGCCGATTATGTTGCAGAGGATGCGGCGGAAGTATTCATGTCGGGGGTAGGAGAGGAAGCTGCGGGAATCGGTCAGCATGCCGACGAAGCGAGACAACAGGCCCATGTTGGACAGTGCCGTTAGCTGCGCTTCCATGCCATCCTTCTGATCGAGAAACCACCAGCTCGAGCCAAACTGCATCTTGCCGGGACAACTCCCATCCTGGAAATTACCGATCATGGTCGCCATGAGATCGTTTTCCCGCGGATTGACGTTGTAGAGGATGGTCTTACAGAGTTGGTCGCTCTGATCCAGGCGGTCCAGGAAGCGACTCAGGTGGGCGGCCATGGGAGGATCGTCCATGGAGTCGAAGCCGGTGTCCGGACCGATCTGTTTGAAGAGACGCGAATTGTTGTTGCGTAGGGCGCCCAGGTGGAATTGCTGTACCCAGCCGGCGGCATGGTCCATGAGGGCAAACTCGACCAACATGGCGGACTTGAACTTGTTCTGCTGATCGACGTCGAGGGCCTTACCCTGCCGCATCACGGCGAAGATAGTCATGATCTCCTTGTCGGTGTAGTCGTAGGCGTAGGGTCGATCGAGCCCGTGATCGCTGAGACGGCATCCATGCTCGTGGAAGGTATCATGTCGCTTATTCAGGGCCACCAGGTAGGAGGGAAAATCTTTGACCTCGACATCGGTCAACTCGGCCAGCCGATCGATCCATTCGTTGAGGACGGAGACATTCTCGGCGGCCATGCCCCGGTCCGGCCGCCAGGCCGTGTGCACGGTCACCTCAAAGTCCGTCTCGGCCAGCATGCGGTGGTCGTCGAGGGAATCGAGAGGGTCTTCCGTGGTGCAGACTAATTTGACGTTCATCTTGCGCAGCAGACTGCGGACCGAATAGTCGGAGGTCGCAAGTTTTTCATTGCAGAGTCCGTAGATCTCCGCAGCGCTTTTACCGTCGAGCAACGTGTTGACGCCGAAGTAACGCCGCAATTCCAGGTGGGTCCAGTGATAGAGTGGGTTGCGCAGGCAGTGGGGGACGGTCTCCGCCCATTTCTGGAATTTATCCCGATCGGATGCCTCACCCGTACAGAAACGTTCATTGACGCCATTGGTCCGCATGGCCCGCCACTTGTAGTGGTCGCCATAGAGCCATACCTGGGTGAGGTTTTCAAACTGAAGGTCTTCGGCGATCTGTTTGACCGGCAGATGACAGTGGTAGTCATAGATGGGCATGGCCTGGGCATGTTCATGGTAGAGCCGGCGCGCCGCTTCGTTCATCAGCAGAAAATCATCCGACATGAATGCTTTAGCCATAGGTGTCCTCAGGCCACATAGGTTGAGGCGGAGGTGCTTCCTCCGCGTCCCGTCCAATTGGTGTGGAAAAACTCGCCGCGTGGCCTGTCCACCCGTTCGTAGGTGTGAGCGCCGAAGTAGTCACGTTGGGCCTGCAGCAGGTTGGCCGGAAGTCGGGCGCTGCGGTAGCCGTCGTAGTAGGACAGCGCCGCGCCGATCGCCGGCATGGGAATGCCCAATGCAATCGCGCTGCAGACCACGCGGCGCCAAGAGGCCTGGGCGCCGTCGATGGCCTCTCTGAAGAAGGGAGCGAGCAAGAGGTTGACCAACTGGGGATTGGCGTCGAAGGCCTCTTTGATCTTGCCGAGAAAGACGGAGCGAATGATGCAGCCACCCCGCCACATCAGGGCGATACCGCCGTAGTTCAGATTCCACTGGTGCTGCTCGGCGGCGGCCCGCATGAGTTGGTAGCCCTGGGCATAGCTGATGATCTTGGAGGCGTAGAGGGCCTGCTTGAGGTCGGCCATCATGGCCTGCCGGTCACCCTGGAAACGGGGTTCGGGGCCGGATAAGACCTTGGCCGCTTCGACGCGTTCCTCCTTGAGGGCCGAGAGACAACGGGCGAAGACGGCCTCGCCGATGAGGGTCAGGGGTTGGCCGAGGTCCAGGGCGGCGATGGCGGTCCATTTGCCGGTGCCCTTTTGACCCGCGGTATCGAGGATCAGGTCGAGCACGTCGTGGCCCTCTTCGTCTGCATGGCCCAGGATGTCGCGGCTGATTTCGATCAGGTAGGAGTCCAGTTCGCTGTCGTTCCATTCGGCGAAGATGTCGTGCATCTGGCGGTTGCTCAAGCCGAGGCCCTGCTTCATCATCTGGTAGGTCTCGCAGATCATCTGCATGTCACCGTACTCGATGCCGTTGTGTATCATCTTGACGAAATGGCCTGCGCCATTCTCGCCGACCCAATCGCAGCAGGGCTCGCCGTCCTCGGTATGCGCCGCTATCTTCTGGAAGATCGGTTTCACCGCGTCCCAAGCCGCGGGCGAGCCACCGGGCATGATCGAAGGGCCAAGTAACGCACCTTCTTCGCCTCCGGACACGCCGGTGCCGATGTAGAGCATGCCCTTGCTTTCCACATACTCGGTACGCCGCATGGTGTCGGGGAAGTGACTGTTTCCGCCGTCGATAATGATGTCACCGGCTTCCAGGTGAGGCAGCACTTGCTCGATGAAGGCGTCGATGGGGTCGCCCGCCTTGATCAGCACCATCACCTTACGGGGCTTGGCAAGGGTCGCTACCATCTCTTGCACCGAATGGCAGCCCACGATGGTCTTGCCCTGGGCCCGACCCGCAATGAAGGCATCGACCTTTGAGGTGGTGCGATTGAAGCAGGCCACGGTAAAGCCCTTGCTGGCCATGTTGAGGATGAGGTTTTCCCCCATCACGGCCAGACCCACGACGGCAATGTCTGCCTTTGGCATGTCTGTGTGTCTCCTAAATGTAGTTCGCTGATTACAAATGGTTAGTGGCTAGTGGCTAGTGACCAGTGGCTAGTCACCGATTACTGACTACAGACCCACAGACCCACAGACCATTCTTTTCACTCAAACCGTTCTTTCCAAGACCAGAGTCCCAATGCCGGGTTGGAGATATAAAAGATCTCTTCTCCATCCACGGTGTTGAATCCATCCTTGAGCCGGTCCGGATTGTATTGCTTCATGGCATCGCCCAAATCGCGATAACCAAACTTGACCGCCTCCATGGCCTCGCGTTCAATATGGCCGGGACAATAGGTGACCTTGAAGCGTCCATCGGTGGTGCCGTGGATCAGATGGGCGGCGGCACTGAGATTGTTACCCAGATCTTCCTGGGTCTTGACGAGGTCCAGGATCTCGTCTGTGCGCAGGTAACCATATTTGGCGATCAAGCGGTCGATCTCGGAGTCTTCACCAAATTCCTTGAGGCCGGGGGCCAAGACGATCAGTTCGCCCTCATCGGCCATGGCCATCCGCGTCCGGTAGATGCTCTTGTTGCCCAGCCAGGTGCTCTTGAACTCTTCCGGCTCCAGATAGACGACGACCTTGGACAGGGGCTGGTCCATCATTTGGAAGTTGACCTGCAGGGAGAGGTCGGCGGCTTTCTGGAAACATTCGACGTCGTCTCCGGCATAGAACCCGCGCAGGACCGGACCATCAGGGGTGCCTTCGACGACCGTTTGCAGATAGACGATCGGCAGCTCCTGGGCAAAGTGTTCGGAGGCATAGTTCAACAGCCGCCGCACCGGCGTGTCGGCCCGGCCCATGATTCGCTCCATGCCGTAGACGGCGCCGAGGAAGTGACTCTTGTTGATGCCCTCGACTCCGCCCGTGCCCACGAAGACGTTCTTGTTGTAGTTGGCCATGCCGATCACCTCATGGGGAACGACCTGACCGATGGAGAGGATCAGATCAAAGCCGCCCTCGACCAGCAGCCGATTGACCTGGGCAGGCCAGCTATAGTCGACTTTCCCTTCGCTCAGTTCGCGAACCACGTCGCCCGGGACTTCGCCCAAGGTGACCAAATCGTTGCGCCAATCGTGCACGCGGATCATGGCAGGCGGCAGGCTGCCAAACATGCGTTTGATCTCTGCTTCCGTCATGGCGGCGTGCGTGCCCAGGGCGGGCAAGACGTCGGTGAGCGCAGCGCCATAGTAATCCCAGGCCATTTCCGTGAGTTGTCCGGCCTGTGAATAGAAGCGGGTGATGTCCGGTGGGATGGCCAGGACCTTCTTACGGGGACCCAGGGCCTCCAATGTCTGGCGTAAGGCGTCACGCAGGCCCTCCGCATCGATGGTGTCCGTCTTGTCACCGCGTTCGAAGAAAAGCATCTTGGCTCCCTAGGTATGCCATGGAGGGTTCTCAGGCAGATACGCTTCGAATTCCTCGATGAGGCCCTGCTGATAGTCACCGGCATACTGTAGATTGAGGAATTTGTCAAAGGCTTCTTCGTGGAAGCGTTGCCAGGATTGAGACTCCTGACCCGGATTGATGGGATAGAACAGGGCGTCATTGGCGCGGGCGGCCTTGAGGTCACCCGGCGCATCGCCGATCATCAGCACGTGATCGGCGGCAAACTTGCCCTCCGTTGCGTATTTCAGATGCTCGGCCTTGGTGCCCAACTCCTGACCGGCAATGACGTGGGGATAGGCGTCAATCTGATGTTCCGCCCATTCCCGCTCCAGGGCCTCGGTCGGGGTCTGCGAGCAGACGATCATGTCGGCCTTGGGCTGGATCTGCGCCAGGCTCTCACGCACATAGGGGAAGGGCGGGATTCCCTTGACGATCTCTGCAATCAGTTCGTTGACGCGCCGGCTCCAGGTCAGTACGTGTGACAACTCTTGCCGCGCCTCCTCGCCGCCGGCCTCGCCGACGGCCTTTTCCAACCCTGCGTTGCTCAAGAGGCTCTTGGGATCGCGAACCCAACGAAGATAGTGCTCGAAGGCGGGTACTTGGAATTTTCGCTCTCTGACGAGGGGATGGCTGGGCAACAGTTCACTGAGGATCCTCGCCGCCGTGATGTGTCGATTGGCCCCGCGCGTCTTGCTGAAGAGATCGGCGAAGTCCTTGCACTCACGCGCCGCCTGGGCCACGGGCTGCAGATGGAAATAGCCCACCAAGAGCGGGCAGAAGCATTCACGATGCTTGATGCCCATGGTGTCGAAGACACAGCCATCCGAATCGATCCCGACAAAAAAGGATTTGGTCGCTTGCAGCGTCTTCAACGGTTCTGCTAGATCCGGCATGGCGTCATTCCTTGTTGCTATACGCCGCTGAAAGCGCTGAAGCCGCCGTCGATGGGAATCACCACGCCCGTGACAAAAGCGGAAGCGTCACTGAGTAGCCACTGAACGGCGCCGGTCAGATCCTCCGGTGTGCCAAAGCGGTCCATGGGCGTGTGACCGATGACGGTGTTGCCTCGCGCGGTCAGATCTCCCTTGTCGTCGGTCAAGAGGAAGCGATTCTGTTCCGTCAAGAAGAATCCGGGGGCGATGGCATTGACGCGGATCTTGGTCGAGTAGTTTTGGCAGAGGTGGACGGCGAGCCATTGGGTAAAGTTACTCACCGCCGCCTTGGCCGCGGAGTAGGCGGGGATCCGCGTTAGCGGACGGAAGGCATTCATACTGGAGATATTGAGAATATTCCCTTCGCCCTGATCGGCCATCTGTTTGCCGAAGATCTGGCTGGGCAGGAGCGTCCCCTGGAAGTTCAGGTCGAAGACCCAGCGAATGGCATCCGAGGGCAAGTCGAAAAAGGAGAGTTCGTCGCTGGCGGTGGCCTCTTTCTTGTTGCCGCCGGCCCCGTTGATCAGGGCATCGATCTTGCCGAATTCCGCCAGGGACTTTTCGCAGGCCTGCTGAACGCTATCGCGGTCCAGCACGTTGGTGTGCACGGCCACGGCGTGGCCGCCCGCTGCCCTGATTGCCTTGCAAACGGTTTCGGCCGCCTCGACGTTGAAGTCGAGAATACTGATACGGGCGCCCGCCTTCGCCAGGGCGGTGGCCATGGCGCCGCAGAGCACGCCGCCACCCCCGGTGATCACAACGTTGATGTCTTTGACACTAAAATCCGATTCCATCATCTGTCCTTAATTGGGATTGAATTCCGAACACTTCTTTGTCACATGCTTGCGCCCGAAGCGCATATACTGCGGCAATCCGTCCGGGCCGACTGCGACCGGGGCCTCTCCCTGCACCAGGGGACGGACGTAGTCCAACATGGCCTGGGTGACACCATTGCCCTCCGGTGTAATATACTGCGGTGGAAGACACTTCTCTCCGTTGGCGACGTCACTGAGGGCCGCCAGGGCCGTGCTGCACTGATAGTCCTCTCCCGAGGCCCGGACGAGTGTCACCATCTTGCCGTTTTCGCCGGTGAGCGCCTTTTCCACTGCCGTCTTGCCACAGAGGGTGGCCTCGTTCACGTCTGTCAAGGAGGCATAGTGCATGGCGCTGCGTTGATTGGTGCCCAGTTTGTTGAAGCGGGTCTTGATGCCGACCTCTCTTTCAATCACGGCCTTCAGCATCTCGGCGACGCCTCCCAGTTGGGCATGGCCAAAACTGTCCACGCCGATACCCGAGGTCTCGGCCGTGACATACTGGCCCTTGTCATCCTTGAGACCTTCACCGGCCACGATGAACACCCGCCCGAATTCTGCGTGGACCGCCTTGACGTCGGTCACCAACTTCTCAAACGAGAAGGCCGCCTCCGGCATGTAGATGAGATGGGGGGCATCCTGAGGTTCGCGTCGTGCCAGGCCCGTCGCTGCTGCAATCCAGCCGGCATTGCGGCCCATGACCTCCAAGATCGAACAGGTGTCGCTCGTGTAGAGGGCCTCGGTGTCCCGGCCCGCGTTCATGGCCGCGGTGGCCACATACTTGGCCACGCTGCCGTAGCCCGGGCAGTGATCGGTGTAGGCCAGGTCATTGTCAATGCTCTTCGGTATGCCCATGCAGCTGAGTTCATACTTGGACGCCGCCGCCAACTTGTTGATCTTGTCGGCCGTGTCCATGGAATCGTTGCCGCCGGCATAGAAGAAGGCGCGAATGTCATGTGCCTTGAAGACGTCGAGAATGCGCTCGTAGTCGATACGGGACTCGGCCAGGTTCTTCAATTTGTAGCGACAGGAGCCGATGGCCGCTGCCGGCGTCCATTTCATGGCCTCGATGGTCTCGGGTGTCTCCCTGCCGAGGTCGAACAGCTCTTCTTGCAGAATGCCGAGAACGCCATTCGTGGCGCCGAAGATGGTGCCGATTTCGCGCGCACGCAGCGCCGCCTGGATGGCTCCACTGGCACTCGCGTTGATCACTGTCGTGGGCCCGCCCGATTGAGCGATGACGGCGTTGTACGTGTGGGGCATGGTGAGATCACCTAATTGGACGCAGGATAATAGTCCATAAAATGGCCTAGTATAGGAGTGGCCGGCACCCCCTATCAAGAAGATTTCCCGATCAAAGTCAATATTTGTTGGTTTTAGGTAGATCGTATCTTGTCCAGGCCTCCCTCTCAATCTGTTGTGCCTCTTTCAGCGCAAGCAGGTGGACAGTGACCGAGTGCCGCGGCCCTGGCGATCACGCCCTGATGAAGGGGGCTGCCGTGACCGCGATGCCTGCGTGAGCCTCACATGATGGGCTGGGGTGACTTTCGGTAAGTCGCTTTTGACGGTTGCACAGAAGGCGATATAATGACGCGCGCTGAAATCGTTCTACAGCATAGAATATTGGGCAAATGCAGTGCGTGTCTCGTGCTCGTACTCGGTTTTTAGGTATAACAGTATTCGAGTACGATTACGAGCACGATTAACAGCAAGGAGTACCCTGTGACAGATCAAGTCCTCCAGAGTCATGAGGCCCCAGTTGCCGTCGACAGCGATGTCGCGCAGCCTTGGTCATCGACGAAGAGCCATGCGGTCTTCTGGTCATTGGCGGTGTCCGTGTGCGCGCTCGACCTCTGGAGTAAGTACGCGATTTTCAGGCATCTGGACCCCAATGCTGTAATGGACCTGATTCCCGGCTGTCTGCGTTTTGCCTTGGCGCTCAACGACGGCGCCGCCTTCAGTATCTTCCGCGGGAAAACGACCCAGTTGGTGGTCGTCTCTGCGGTGGCCCTGGTGGTGGTCCTGGGCATGTTCATCTTCGGCAGGGGCCACTCCAAACTGATGACTGTCTCATTGGGGCTCTTCGCGGGCGGGATCACGGGCAACCTCTATGACCGATTCTTCAACGGAGGCTTGGTTCGAGATTTCATCGACGCCTATTTCGGCAGCCATCACTGGCCGACCTTCAACGTAGCAGACAGCGTGCTCTGCATTGCCGTGGGATTGATGATGATCTCGGCGATGCGTAAAAGCAGTGATCAGTAATCGGTAGTCAGTAGTCGGTAGTCGGTAATGGAGGATCTCCGACTACCGATCACCGGCTACCGACTACCCATCCCTCACTGCGATGCTTGATCCAAAACATGTTCCGCGACAAAAATCGGCGCATCCTGGGCCGTGCTCAAGGCCACGGCATCGGAGGGGCGGCAGTCGATCTCGATTTCTTCGTCGTCTTGATGCAGGTAGAGGCGGGCATAAAAAGTGTGTTCTATCAGGTCGTTGATGACGGTACGGTCGATGGTTGCCCCCAGTTCCTCGATGACGATGTTGAGCAGATCGTGCGTCATGGGACGTGGAGATTCCACGCCCTTGAGCCAGCGATCGATAGCGAAGATCTCCACGATGCCGATCACGATGGGAATTGAACGCTTTCCGTCTCGTTCCTTGAGAACGATCAACTGCTGGTCGGACTCTTCGTTGATGATGATTCGTGATAGTTCGACTTCTATGTCCACAATCGGTCCTCTTCTTGGCGACAAGCGCGTGGCCTACCCCAAGTTATTTCTTGCCGGCCCCCAGCTCCGCTAGGTGTCTCTCAACGGTGGCCAGTTGCTCCTGCAGTTCGGCGTGCTTCTGCTGGGACTGCTGCACGACTTCGGGTTTGGCTCGCTGTAGGAACTGTTCGTTACTGAGCTTTCCCTCGCCGCCTTTGAGCCCTTTTTCGACCAATTGCCTCTGCT
>JADFHU010000782.1 GCA_022567055.1 Planctomycetota bacterium | reverse complement strand
GGGAGGTCATGCGGCTTGACATGCCCGGTGGAAAGGTGGGACACGCCGAACTGGACATCGGCGATTCAAGGATCATGCTGGCCGACGAATTTCCCGAGATGGACGCGCTTAGGAGCCGCGCATCATAAAATGAGTCATTTATCGCTCAGATTTGCGTCAGATTCAGTCGCGCCCGATTGAGCGAAACCAGAGTTGTCGTTGGCCGACTGCGGAGACTTTCGCGATTGAGAAGCGGCTGAAGATGACGTGAAGATGAGATGAGAAATGGATCATTTGATGATGCGCGGTTCCTTAGCCCCAAGACGGTGGGCGGCACGCCCGTCATGATCGCGCTTTACGTCGAAGACGTCGATGCCACCATCGACCGAGCCGTGAACTGTGGCGCCACCATCGTCAAGCCGATCCAGGACCAGTTCTATGGCGACCGTAGCGGCACCATCGCCGATCCCTTCGGACATAAATGGACCACTGCCACGCACATCGAGGACGTCTCCCCGGAGGAACTGGAGAAGCGGGCGGCCGACCTCTTCGGCGGTTCGTAGAGACTGGCTTAGACGGCGTAGGGACCCCCTCGTACTCAGCGCAGCGGTACTCGTAATCGTGCTCGTAATCGGCTTTTTTTAGGATTGGTTTCGAGTACGAGTACGAGTACGATTGGGTGGGCCTAACCCTTCATCAATTCCCGTGCCCGCTGGCTGAGCGCCGACCGATCTACCTTCATCCGCCCGCGCTGGTCATCCGGCATGGGAAAGAAGGCGTCCGGAATCTTGTAGCGTTCGATGAGCAGGAGTTCGCTGCGAAAGTCAGTGCGCTCTAGCGCCCTTCCCTCTTGCATGGTCACGAAGGCGACGGGGCGCTTGCCATACTGCCCACTGGGCACCGCCACCACCACGCAGCGTTCGACGCCCTCTATCGCCTGAATCTCCCGCTCGATCTCCTCGGGATAGATCTCTTCTCCGCCCGAACTGAAGCGGGTGTCTTTCCGTCCGGTGACGATCAATTCGCCCATGGGATTGAGGTAGCCCAGGTCGCCGCTGGCAAACCAACCCTCCCGATCAAAGGGGCGCTCCAGTTGGTTGGCGTGGATGTAGCCCTGGAAGCAGGTCTCTCCCTTGAGCAAGATCTCGCCGTCGTCGGCGATCTTCAGTTCACGATGGGCCAGGAGCCGACCGCTGGAGGCGGGATTTTTCACGGCCGCATGGGACGCCGTCGTGGTCACCTGCGAGGCCATCTCGGAGGATCCATAGGTCAGGAAAAGAGGGATTTCGAGTTCCGCGCAACGCTTGATCGTCGACCTCGGGCAGGCCGCCCCACCGACGAGAATCGCCTTGAGCGTTGGCAAGACCCCGCAGGCATTCGCATCCTCAAGCAGACGGTTGAGTTGGAGAGGCACCAGGGAGAGATGGGTGATCTCTTCTGCGGCCAGACATTGCGCGAGAGACATCGAACGGCTGGCGGGAAAGAACAGGGTGCCGCCGTGCAATAGGGCCCGCGTGACCAGGGACAGGCCACTGACATGGTAAAGAGGTAATGACACCAGCCAGGTGTCACCGCGACGAAAGGGGATATTGCTGTCGGCACCCAGGGCGCTATAGTAATGGTTGGCGAATGTATGGAGGACACCCTTGGGCCGGCCGGTGCTGCCCGATGTCAAGATCAGGCTGGCCGGTTGTGACGGTTCCAGCGCGAGTTGATCCCAGAGGAGGTCGCCACAGCGCGTGGTGTTTAGCGACACAAGCGTCTCTAGGGTGATGGCGTCATCTAGAGGGACTTTCTGCCGGTACTCCTGAGATAGAATGGTGCGCGAGCAGCCCATCTCTTCCAGCGCTTGCCGGATCTGCGGCATTTGAAAGCGCGTGCTCAAGGGGACGACGACGACCCCCCGCCGCCAGCAGGCCAGGATGGCCACCAGCAACCTGCTCGAATTGGAACAGAAGAAGGCGACACGCTCCTGGGACTCGACGCCTTGCGCCGCGAGTCGTTCTTCCGTCTGGAGCACGCTTGTCAGCAGGTCAGCCATCCTCTGTCCATGTCATGCAGCCATTTTCGATGATGAGCGTTCTCAGGTCTTTATGCTCGGCAAAGCAGCGCCAGGTGTCAAGCCCCTGGGGCGTCGCGCCGATTCCTTCGCTCTGGGCCAAGCGCGCGTAAAAGCGCAGGGCCAACGGGGACTCATACACGCTGCTCAGGACGGCGTCAATGCCCCGGGATTTGGCGAGCCGGATGAGCTGGAGCGTTCGTTGCAGCGGCCCCAGCAGGGCCGGCTTCAGGATGAGTGCGGCGATCGCATCGCCCACCGGGACTTCGCTGGAGGGTGACTCGGCCAGGGTTTCGTCCAGGCCCACACGAATGCCCGTCTGCTGCCAGAAGCGCGTGTGATCGCCAGGATCGCGCAGAGGTTCCTCGATGTAGTCGATTCCCTCCGAGCCCACGGCCGCGCCGAAGCGACAGGCCTCCGGCGTGGACCAAGCTCGGTTGCCGTCCAAGCGCAATAGGGCTCTGCCGGCCACGTGCTGCTTCAACTCGTGGACGCGCGATATGTCTTGATCCAGCGACTGCCGGCCTACTTTGAGCTTGATTGAACGATAGCCACGGCCGATCAAGCGCTCCG
>JADFHU010000137.1 GCA_022567055.1 Planctomycetota bacterium | reverse complement strand
AGCACCTACGCAACATGACTCTGCATTCAAACGGCTTATTCTGCGTCCGGACGGCGTCAGGCTCCATCGACCGTCCTCGGACGGCCTGCTTCGCCTTCCTTGCCAGTCGCAGAAACGCTCGTTTTCGATGCTACGATTCATTTTGATAGGCACTCTATGTGCTGATGTCCAACGGGTCTGTAGTACTCGGACTCCAGGACTCTTAAACAATCCCACCGCCTGTCAGTGATAGGGCGACCGTCATTTGACACGAATCAAACGTGCGCTCAGAAGGATGCGACCCTTTGACCAATGGATTATGAGTCCATTGATCAGAATTCACAAGATCCAGGTAATAAAGAACTTACAAATAACACCCAAGGCTCTGGAGTGCCTTCAGTGTAGAAGGCCCCGGACATAGCTCATCTTATCGGGGTCTGGCCGACACTTCAAGCGCCTGTGAAACGGGAGAATCGGAATGGTTCCAGGTTCACAGTTGAAGGAAAAACTGATTCAAGGCTTCGAACCGTGAACCCTGAACCGTGAACCAAAAACTCTAAATCGGTGGTAGTCACGGTCTAGCATCGCCCTTCTCTGCTTGTGGCCCGGCCGCTTCCGTCGCTTCGGCCGGCTTTCCGTATTTTAGGTAGAAGTGATTCTGAAACAACTCTTCCGGATCGTACTCTCGTTTTCGATCGAAGAATTCGCGCGACTGCGGGTAGGCCCTGTCAAATTGCTCGCGCGTCGCATGCAGGCGGTAGGGGAGATAGTATCGCCCTTCGTGCTCGATCGCGGCGTCGATCAGCTCCCGTGTGAGGGCTTGCATCCGCGCCTCGCCGGCAGGGGTTCTTTCCTGGACAAACAGCATCACGAAAGCCATCATGGGGCGGTCCGCATAGCGCAGGAATGTATCCTTGTCTTCGTTCACGGCGCGGACCGTGACGTTGAGCAGATTGACGCCGTGTGGTGGGATGATTCTGCGCATTGATTCGACAAATCCCGCCAGGCGATGGCGGGGGACAAAATACTCGTGCAGAATGTCCGTCGAATCCGCGGAGCGGTTTTGGAAGACCTCGACACCTTCGTTCAATATCTGGTTGCGTGAGAAGATCTTGCCCGCCAACAACGGTTGCAATCGGGTCTCGGCGCTCCAACGCAGCTCTTTGCCGTAGTCGCTTTCCGCCGATCCTCGAAACACGGCCCGCTTCAACTCGTCCATTCCCGGCTCGGCCAGCGCTGGGATCTCGCCGCCTGGATCGCGAAAGAACGCGTTGATGATGACTTCCTCTAAGAAGGTGTCGGGAACGATGTTCATCCGGGCATAGACCATTTGCACGCCCCGGCGGTCTTTGATCGTGGCGTCAAACGTGGCCAGCGCCCCGTCGACAGGAACCACGTGTTGTTCCAGTCGATACCGCTCGTTGGCCGTCACGCGCAGCTCGACGTCGAGGATTATCCCGAACAGGCCGTAGCCGCCCAACGCCAGCGAGAATAGCGCGCGGTTCTCCCCGCGGCTGCAGCGGACGATCGTGCCGTCGGCTTGCATCAGCCGAAACGACTCGACGGTGGCGGCGATAGGCGGCCGGTCGTATTGCCAACCGTGACAGTTGACGCTGATCGAGCCCCCGACAGAGAAGGAGTTGTTCGACTGCATGACTTCCACGGACCGACCACGCGGGTCGAGGTAGGCGATGACGTCCTTCCAGAGGGCTCCGGCTTGCACTTTGAGGAGATTGCGGTTCTCATCCAACTGCATCTGATTCCACGGCAAGGTATTGATGAGGATTCCGCCGGGATAGAGGCTGTGTCCCCCCATGCTGTGCCGGGCTCCGGCAATGGACACGCGTCGCCCCTCGGCTCTGGCCCTGGCCAGCAGTTGGGCGATCTGTCCTTCCGGATCATCGCTATCGACCGGTATCTGCCAAACCTCGCCGATCTTGGTTAGATTCAAGCGGCTCGCGTCGTCAAGGTAGCCTGGCGGCAGGACCTCTAGCTCATTGGCATCCCGGGACGCGGTGTAAAGAAGGTGACTCAACGGTCTTGCCAGCACACCGGCCAACACCGCCAGACCCACCGCAAGAATGATTAGACCGCGGCGTTTGCGTTTCTTAGCACTCACTGGCTGACCGCCCTGAAGTTAGCGAACTGGATGCGATGCGGATTTCCTCTATCCCTATTTGTGTTCAGCCTTTCCCCTTTTTCGCCAAGGAAGTGAGTGCCCGACGATGATCCCAAAGGTCAACGCCAGCCACAAGTGGAGTTCGGTGAGGCCACCGAACATGTATTTCGCGCCGAGGTAAATGACCGCGGTAACGATCGCCAGCGCCAGTGACGGCAACGCCCTGGATATTAAGGTGGAAGTCATTTTTTCAGCCCTCATGATGATGTGTGCCGGGCATGCCCGGCGACTTAATAAACAGTTTCGCGTTCATGTTTTAGCGGGGATTCGCAGAAGCAAGTCTCGTACCATTCAACTCTTCCCGGCGACGTTATTTTCGCCGCCCTTATGGCCGCTACGATTTCGGCGCCGTCCTCACTCTCCCGAAGCCTTGCCTTGACTCTGTATATCATGCTGCCTGATGCTGAATCAGTGGGCGTCCACTGGCGTTGAGTGAGATTCTGCATAGGCTATGCAATCGACTATAGATTTTCGCTGGCATAATGTGTTAACCCGGGCCGCGACACAACCTCATGCCGCTCACCGGGACTCAGACTTGACGAATTGCGTCCGACGAAAGCGGAGCGCGGACCAGTCGTCGTCGATGGCCACTTGGCGTACGCCCCTAAAACCATTCTTTGAGAGGACCGCCCAGCCCGTGTCACGGTTGAAATCACAGGTGTAGTTCTTCGAAGTGCCCTTGGGATAGGCGAACCAGAGGATCGCGTCGCCTTCGGCCTTCGCGGTGACGCGTTCGGCAAGGGAGTCGACCTCTTTCTGCTTGGTCACGAAGGCCAGGCAGAAATGCGCTACCTTCACCTCGGCTAGCCGTCGTCGTATGCGCAGCCCTGCTAGGGCAGCCAACTCCGGTTCGAAGCTGGGTGGGGCGTTCAGTACCACAATCTCTGCCTGGTCCTTGAGGTTCAGTTTTTTGAACAACGCTGTCATGATTATCGACTAGTCGCCAGTCAAATGCTCGATAGCCGGGCGGATGTCGGCCAGTTGGTTGTTGCCGCATTCCCGTTCGATGGCCAAGGCCATTGTCCGGGAAGGGGAGACGTCGATCAACAAAAAACTGATGTCCTTTGCTCGACGGGCCAGGTATGATGTCGGGGCGTGCAAGACAATAAGGGACCGGCAAGGTGCAACCGATGGTATGACAAGAATTAGGATTTTTCGTTCTAAGAGTCCCTACGCAAAATGACTCTGCATTCAAACGGCTTTTTCTGCGTCTGGACGGCGTCAGGCTCCATCGACCGTCCTCGGACGGCCTGCTTCGCCTTCCTTGCCAGACACAGAAACGCTCGTTTTCAGTGCGACGATTTATTTTGATAGGCACTCTAAGTAGAGGTGAAGACGATGACTCCCAAGTGCATGCTCAATGTCTGTTTCCTGATGATATGCGTTGGTGTTTCTAGGATGGCTTGGGCCCAGGGTCAAAGTTGGGAAGCGTCCGCCGATCGGCTTGGGCAACTCGAGGAACGAGACGGCACGACGATCTATGATGAAAATAGAGTACCCGACTATGTTCTGCCGCCCCTGTTGGTGACTGCCGATGGTTCTCGCGTGCGGGAAGCCCGGCAGTGGGTGGCAAAGCGGCGGCCCGAAATTCTGTCACTCTTCGAGCGTTTCATGTTTGGGCAATCCCCCGTCGGCGGAGCGCCAACGAGCTCCTTTTCGGTGCGTGAGGCGGCTGGTTCTGCCTTGGATGGGCTGGCCAAACGCGAACAGGTGCGATTCGAATTTGCCCGCGGCACCGAGCGGGCCGGCATGGACCTTCTCCTCTACCTGCCGAGAGAAGCCAAAGGTCCGACGCCGGTCTTTTTGATCCTGAATTTTGGGGGCAATCATACCATTTCGATGGATCCCTCTGTTGAGCGGCCCACGTGGCCCGAGGGCAGCGATCCCGGTCTTGTGCGGAGTCTGAAAAGTGAACGGGGTGGTCAGGCCGGCCGTTTTTCCTTGGCTGCCATTCTGGGCAGAGGCTATGGCTTGGCGACGGTGTACTACGAGGAAATCGGACCGGACAGGGGTGATGCGGTGAGTCAAGGGGTGCGGGGGCTGTTCAACGGGAGGCAGGGTCGCGATGGCTGGAGTTCTATCGGGGCCTGGGCTTGGGGGCTCAGCCGGGCCATGGACTACCTGGTGGCCAATCCCGGTGTCGATTCACGCCGGGTCATCGTGATGGGGCATTCTCGACTGGGCAAGACGGCCCTATGGGCGGGGGCTCGTGACCAGCGTTTCGCCATGGTGGTGTCCAACTGTTCGGGCTGCGGAGGCGCCGCTCTCAGTCGTCGACACTATGGCGAGACCGTCAAGCGGATCAACACCCGCTTTCCTCACTGGTTCTGTGAAAAGTTCAAGTCCTTCAACGACGATGAAGGCGCATTGCCCTTGGATCAACATATGCTGATTGCCTTGATGGCGCCGCGACCGGTCTATGTCGTCAGTGCCGACGAGGACCTTTGGGCCGATCCACGGGGAGAGTTTCTCTCCTGCTTGGCTGCCGATCCGGTCTACGACCTGTTGGGTGTCCCCGGGCTGGAGGCCGAGACCATGCCCGGACTGGATCGTCCCCTTCTCAAGGGCCGGATTGGCTATCATGTCCGTTCGGGCCGGCA
The DNA here is from genome assembly GCA_022567055.1 of Planctomycetota bacterium. Classification (GTDB taxonomy): domain Bacteria; phylum Planctomycetota; class Phycisphaerae; order Sedimentisphaerales; family Anaerobacaceae; genus JAIPFM01. The sequence goes on along the minus strand of JADFHU010000137.1, from coordinate 5,394 downwards.
CGATCTGACGGAGTATGATTGGCAACGTGTCATGGATTTCGCAGATCGTCACTTGGAGATCAATCGTGAGTAGTGTCTATGCCAAACGTGTGAAAGGAAGAAGCATGCAGAGAGTTCTACTGACAGTCATTCTAACCGGTATTGCTGGATGGGCCACGGGCTGCGGCTCCGAGCAGGCCGTGCGGTGGCCGGGGGCAGCGAAGCCTCTTATGACCGGCGGCGAGACGCGCTTCCTGGAAGACTCCGCGGGTCGTTGGGCCGTACACGACGTGAACCGTCCGGCGCCGCCCGTCGTCACTCCCTTTGCGCAAGCGGGAAAGGCCCCATCCGACGCCATCGTGCTATTTGACGGCCAGGATCTCTCCCAGTGGACAGATCAGCGCGGGGGACCCGCCAAGTGGGTCGTCAAGGCAGACTATATGGAGGCCGTCAAGGACTCGGGTCCGGTCAAGACCAAGCAGCGTTTCGGATCCTGTCAACTGCATGTCGAGTTTGCGACGCCCGTCCGGGTGAAGGGCCGCGGCCAGGGCAGAGGCAACAGCGGCGTCTTCCTGCAAGACACCTACGAAGTTCAGGTCCTGGACTCCTACGACAATGCGACCTATCCCGACGGTCAGTGCGCCGCCCTCTACGGGCGCTCGGTCCCCCTCGTCAATATCTGTGCCAAGCCGGGTGAGTGGCAGAGCTATGACATCATCTTTCATCGGCCCCTGTTCGATGGCGACAGAGTGACGCGCAAGGCCACATTCACGGTTCTACAGAATGGTGTTTTGGTGCAAGACCATGTCGTACTGGCCGGTGGCACCGGCTGGCGTGGGTCCAGCGCCATCTCCAACTACGAAGCCCATGAAGACAAGCTTCCCATCTCGCTTCAGGATCACGGTAACCCTTTGCGCTACCGCAACATCTGGATCCGAGAGCTGGAGGATTAAGGGACAGGAACAAAAAACAGGCAATCCGGGATTTGGTTCGTGCAAAGGGAGAGAGGGGAGGCTATAGTGCTATACGTGCACTGGTGGCTACTTTCAGTGCACGCCTATGGAGACCATATTAGGAGATATGGAGATGAAAAGGATTGCCACGCCTCAAGTCTTTCGAGACAGAATGCACGTCGCCGCGTTTCGTTCCATTTTCAAGGCCCACCCGGATTTAAGGCCGGAAGCGAGGCTGGCCTATGCCATCCTTGCCACCTGTGACGAGGCGCTGGATCTGAGCGGCAAGGATGCTCTGGTCCAACAGTGGATTCTCACCTACGGAGAAGAGAGCGCCAGCTTCTCCACACAGGATGAAGCGGCTCCCGTACCTTGGCCGGGACACTAGCTGCGTCGAAGCCGGATTGAGTTTTCAGACAGGGCCGGTCAGAAACTGTTTTTTATGACGAGTTCGGACAGGAGCAGTTGACCCCGCTTGGGCCAGGCGTCTTTCATGCCCTTGCCGATGGCCACCATGGGGCCTATGATCGGCAGGACAGCATGCCTCAGGAATCCTCCCGGTAGGCACGATCGTACGCTTCATAGACGGATCTGTCGAAACAGACCAGGTAGACCGTCTCAATAGCAGAGTCCCTCTCGCAGAAGTCCTTGACCTCAGCGATGGCGATCTTTGCCGCTTGATCCACGGGAAAACGATAGATGCCACAACTGATGGCGGGGAAGGCCACCTCTTTGCAGCCATGTTTGCTCGCCAGCTTGAGGGACTCTCGATAGCAGGAGGCGAGCAGCGCGTGTTCATTGCGTTGGCCTCCGTGCCAGATCGGCCCTACGGCATGAATGACATGTTTGGCGGGGAGACGGTAGCCCGGCGTGATTTTGGCTTGGCCCGTGTCACAACCCTGCAAGGCCCGGCAGGCCTCGAGCAACTCGGGTCCCGCCGCCCGGTGAATCGCGCCGTCAACGCCGCCACCGCCGGCCAAGGCCGCATTGGCCGCGTTGACGATGGCGTCGACCTGCATCTGCGTGATGTCGTCTTGTCGGATAACAATCTGGGTCATGCTCAACCCGTGTACCGTTGAATGATGACAACATTGTTCTGTCCGCCAAATCCGAAAGATTCGTTTAACACGGTGTTGAGTTCCGCCCGGCGAGGCTCATTGGGCACGTAGTCCAGGTCCAAGTGCGGATCCGAGTCGTGAAGATTCGCGGTGGGCGGGAGGATGTTGTCCCGCAAGGCCAAGACACAGGCGATGAGTTCTGCGGCGCCCGCGGCCCCGATGAGGTGTCCCATGGTGCTTTTGACGCTGCTGATGGGAATGTTGCGGGCATGTGGGCCGAAGACATGCTTGATGGCCATGGTCTCGATGGAGTCATTCTCCGCAGTGCTGGTCCCGTGGGCGTTGATGTAGTCGATGGCTTCGGGAGCGATGTTGGCGTCTTTCAGGGCCAGTTCGATGGCGGCGATCGCACCGCGGGCCTCGTCATGCATGTCGGTGACGCGGAAGGCATCGGCGCTGCTGCCGTAGCCGATAATCTCGGCGAGAATGGCAACCCCGCGACGCTTAGCCGATGCAAGTGTTTCCAGGATCAAGATGGCGGCCCCTTCGCCCAGGACGAAGCCGTCGCGGCTGTTGGAGAAGGGTCGGGAGGCGAGTTCTGGTTGCTCGTTTCGGGTGGAGAGGGCGGTCAGGCGGTTGAACCCCATGACACCCAAGGGGTGAATCATCGAGTGGGCGCCGCCGGCGATCATGACGTCGGCCTCTCCGTTTTGCAGGATGTCGTAGGCCTCGCCCACGGCCTGGGTGCTGGCGGCACAGGCCGTCAGGCAACTGCGAGTGGGGCCCCGGGCGCCGGTGAGTAGGGCCAGATGGGCGGCGGGCATGTTGGGTTCCTGTTCCAGTTCATGGAGGGGGTCCATCTGTTCGAAGGCCACTTTGGCCCATTTTCCCCAGTCCATGGCACGCTGCTCCTTGTCCCATCCCGCGACCAGGGCGCCAAAGAAGGCGTCGGTGTTGACGGCCCCCTCTCCTGCACCTAGATAGATGCCTAGGCGAGTCCTGTCGATCTGATCGCTGGGGGTGTCTGTCTCCAGGGAAATGTCCGCCTGCTGACAGGCCTGGACGGTGGCGCCGAGGACAAACTGAGAGCCTCGGTTGGCGTTCTTGTGTAAGTGTGGGTTCCGAACACATTTCCCGACGTCGTAATCCTTGACTTCCGCGGCGAATTGGGTGGGCATCGTCGAACTGTCGAAGATGGTGGTGGGGGCGACCCCGCTTTTACCGCTGAGCATGGCCTGCCAGGCCGTCTCGACGTCCAGACCGATGGGACAGACGATGCCCATGCCGGTGATGACGACTGGCGCTGGCGTGGACTGATTCTTCATCTAGCCTATCGCCTCGAGATGGGGATTCTTCAAGATCACCGCGGCGGTCTGTCCGCCATAGGAATAACTGCAGGAGAGGGCGTAACGTATGGGCCGTGTTTGCGCAGCAGATTGGATGTTGAGTCGAATGCCCTCCGCTCGCTGGTCACAGTTACGGGCCGCCGGGATGAAACCCTCGCGCAGGGCCGAAAGGGCGACGATCAGGTCGAGCGCACCGGCAGCCGCCCCAGTATTGCTGAGCATGCTCTTGCTGGGAAAAATGGGCACACGGGTTCCCAGCGTATTCTGAATGGCGCGGGCCTCGGCCAGGTCGTCGTGGGGGATACCGGTCCCGTGGGGAATGACGAGGTCCAGGTCGGCGGGCGTGATCCGGGCATGGGCCAATGCCTTTTCGATGGCGATGCGAATACCCGTGCCCTCGGGCTCCAGTCGTTCGTAGGGGCTGTTGATGCAGTTGCTTTGACCGTATCCCGCAATCTCCGCCAGCAGGGGGGCGCCCCGTTTTTCGGCGCACTCCCGATTTTCCAAGACCATGATGCCGGCGGCTTCTCCAAACACCGATCCGGCGGCCTGGCTGTCGAAAGGACGGCAGGCGCTGTGAGGCGCGTCCTGGTTGGCCTCCGTGGCTCGCTTGATCAGGCACTGGCGCGCCATGACGATAGGATTGACCTTGGCCTCGGCCCCGCCGGCCAGCGCGACGTCACTGGCCTCGCGCTGAATGATGCGGACGGCCTCGATCACGGAGAGGTGGCCGGAGGTCTCGGCACAGGTGATGGTATTGCTGGGACCCTGAATGTCATGCAGGAGGCTAATGTGACAGGCCAACATGTTGGGCAGATACTTCAGCAGCCAGAGTGGCGTGACATTCTCGATTCCCTGGCGGCCCCATTGCCGCAGGTCAAACCGACCCTCGACGCAACTGGCTGCGACGGCGGGTGCCAATTCGACGAGGTCACAGCTAATCAGTCCCGCGCCGAGGTTGATGGCTGTTCTCTGCGGGTTTAGCGTCACCTGCTCGGGGTCGATGGCCCGGGTGACGAGACCGCTGCTGCGGAAGGCCTCATCCGCGGCGACGACGGCCAGTTCGATGTCACGGGACATGAGCTTGGCGGCCTTGCGGGAACTCTTGGGAAGGTGATTGCGGAGTTTATAGGGGGGCACTTCTCCCGCCAGCGGGCAACTGAAGCCCACAGGATCGAAGGCGCCGATGGTGTCGATGCCACAGCGACCCGTTTTGAGTCCTTCCCACAGGTCCGAGACGGTCAGACCCAGGGGACTCACGGCGCCCGCGCCGGTGACGACCACCCGCGCTGACCTCATGCCGACGGCTCCAGAGGGCTGCGTGGGTCCTCGGCGTTCTGGTCGGTGGGACGCTCTGCCAGGAAGGATCGCAGCAGAGATTTGAAGGTATTGTCCTCGAAGACGAAGTTCTGCTGGGGAAACCCGGTACCGCCCAGGTTCTGATCGACATGGCTGAACAGCAGCTCGATCTCCGCGATCGTTTCGGAGGCACGGGAGAGGGTCCCCCTGGTGCTGGCCGCCTCGGGCGTGATTGTTTCGATCTCGGCGTCGATCCGCAGAGAGTCACCGGGACAGACATAGTGAAAGAAGACCGCTTTCTTGATCTTGGCGAGGATCACATTTTCCTGAAACGCCCGCGCTTCTCCCACCAGGATACCCGCTGTCTGCGCCATGGCCTCGATCATCAGGCACTCGGGCATGACGGGGAAGCCGGGGAAGTGATCGTGGAGGTGTTCTTCCGCCAATGTCACGTTCTTGATGGCCGATGCCCGACGGCCACTCTGAAAATCAACAAATCGATCTATCCAAATCCAACGCATGACGATCTAACGGAGTCTTGTTTCTACAAAGTTGACCACCGCATTGACGGTGAACAGATCGCCGAGTCGGTTGACATTGGGGTCCTGCTCAAACTCCGTGATGTCGCTGTGCCCCATCTTCTCCTTCAGTAGCGCCAGACCCTTGTCCGTCAGAACGTTGTCTTGGAACAGCGCCGGATCGTTCAAGAGGGTCTCCACGGGAAACAGTTCCTCACGTTCGATCTTGATGGCGAAGGCC
>JADFHU010000781.1 GCA_022567055.1 Planctomycetota bacterium | reverse complement strand
ACGCTCGGCAGCTATTGGATCGAATCGTGAAAGATGGCCTGCTCACGCCCCGCGGGGTCTACGGTTTCTTTGCGGCCAACCGAGTGGGTGACGACGTCGACCTCTATCGGGACGCGTCACGCACCGAGGTGTTGACGCGCTTTTGTTTTCTCCGACAGCAGGGCGCCCGCGGCGACAGCAAACCCAACTACTGTCTTGCCGATTTCATTGCGCCCGCTAGCGAGTCAGACGGAACATCGCCTTGCCCGGATCATATCGGGGCGTTCGCACTCACGGTCGGTCAGGGGGTCGACGCGCTGTGCCGAGAGTTCGAAGCCGATCACGACGACTACAATTCGATCATGACCAAGGCATTGGCCGATCGACTGGCAGAGGCCTTCGCCGAGTGCCTGCACGCCCGAGTGCGTGAGGAATGGGGCTACGGCGCCGACGAACAGCTTGCGCCGGAGGACCTGATTCGTGAGCCCTACCGCGGCATTCGTCCGGCGGCCGGCTATCCCGCCTGCCCCGATCATTCGGAAAAGCGGACCCTCTGGGAACTCCTCGACGTGGAGAGGCACACCGGCATCACCCTCACCGAGAGCTGTGCCATGTCACCCGCCGCCAGTGTCAGCGGTCTCTACTTTGCCCATCCGCAAGCCCGTTATTTCGCTGTGGGCAAGCTTGCGCTCGATCAGATCGTCGACTACCAGAAACGCAAAGGCCTGGAAAGATCCGAGGTCGAGCGCTGGTTGGCACCCTACCTGTACTACGATCCCGACGAGGCCAGGAATGAGGACCAACCGGTCTCTGCCTAGGGACCGGCGAGAAACGCCATTTATCGAAGATTCCTACCGTTCGAGTAATCAGTAAGTAATCAGTGATCAGTAATCAGTCGTCGGTAGTCGGTCTATGTGTGTCAGGTCAGTAGGTCTGTGGGTCAGTACCCGGTCTCCGGTCCATTCTTATCGGTAGTCGGTCCCTCAATCCTCAGTGAGTCGATAAAAAGGGGCGTTCACGTCTGCATGATTAAGACGCGATAGCCCTGCCCTGCCCCTCTCCCGATTTGACTCTCCGGCGGCATATTTGGTACAATGGCCTCTCGGACGTATCGGAAAACAGAGGCGTCGTTGTAGACTCAAAGTGAACACTTGAGCAGAGGAAAAGCTGGATGGCACAGTGGATGAAGTCATTCGTGACAATCGGTCTCTGTCTGTGCGTCAATGCCGCGTTTGCCGCTTGTCCGGAGGGAGATACCAATGGCGATTGCCGGGTCGATGCCTTGGATTTGGCGCTTCTGGCCGGTCAGTGGCTCAGTGGTGTCAATGAGGATCTGGCCGATCCGGCCCTGGACCTCAATGGCGATGGCAGCATAGATTTCCAAGATTACGCCCTGCTCGCCGGACAGTGGGGGCAGGTGGGCACCGCGCTGAGTATCAACGAAGTCATGGCCGCGAATCTGAGTACCGCGTCCGACGCGTCCGGCGACTTCGATGACTGGATCGAGATCTACAACAGTTCCAGCCAGGCGATTGACCTGGCAGGCATGTACCTGACCGACAATTTCGGCAATCCAAGCAAGTGGCGTTTTCCCGCGAACAACCCCGATCTCACGACCATCCACCCGAATCGATTCAAGCTGATCTGGGCGGACGACGAGAACGGCGCGGGGGAGTTGCATGCCAACTTCAAGCTGGATGCACAGGGCGAGGTCGTGGCACTCTATGATGTCGATGGGCAGACATTGATCGATTCTCTGGTCTTTTCGCAGCAGACGCCCGACATGTCGGTGGGACACGATCCGGATGGAGCGGGTGACGTCCGTTCATTCGGACAGGCCTCACCGGGGCGCGGCAATGTCCGGGGCTTCTTGGGCTTCGTGTCCGAGCTGGAGTTCGGCCACGAACGCGGTTTCTATGAGGATGCCTTCACCCTGATCATTACCTGTGATACCCCCGACGCCGAGATCCGCTACACGCTCAATGGCGCTCCGCCGCGCGAACCGTCCGGCCGCCGCACGGCAACGCTGGGGGCGCTCTACACCGGACCGATCCGCATCGATAGGACGCAGTGCGTCCGTGCGATCGGCGTGCGTAGCGGCTGGAAGCCCTCGGCGGATCAGACGCATACCTACATCCTGGGGGCCGACGATCGCATTGCGTCACTGCCGGCAATTTCGTTGGTGGGCAGTCGCGCCCAGACCTTCTACGAACCGGACGGGGTCATGGCGATTGTAGGGGGCACCACCTCGGGCACCTGGCGGCCGACAGGCCCCGGCAGTTACAACAATCCCATGAAGCGAGGCCTGGAAAGACCTGTGTCCGCCGAGTGGATCTATCCCGATGGGCGGCCCGGCGTTCAGATCAACGCCGGCCTCCGCGTACACGGCAGCAACACCCAAAGATCCCGGTACCGGCGGGGCGGGGGCGTCTGGACGGGGAACAACAAGTTTGCCTTCCGGCTCTACTTTCGTGACCAATATGGGCAAAGCCGCCTCAACTTTCCCCTCTTTCCCGCCGGGCAGCAGAGCTTCAAGAGCATTGTCATTCGTTCCGGCCACAACGAGCGCACCAATCCCTTTCTCAAGGATGAAATGATGCGCAGGTTGCTGCAAGACATGGGGCACGTGTCAAGCCAGGG
>JADFHU010000136.1 GCA_022567055.1 Planctomycetota bacterium | reverse complement strand
TAGGGATCGTCAAGAAATAAGTTGTGCAATTTGAGGTCCAAGTGTGCCCCATATTGGGTCGCGCCCGATTGAGCGACACCACAGGCGTAGCTGTGTCTACGTCGCGGATGTCGCGATTGAGAAGCGATCAAAGATGGGGTGCAATTGGGCATTCGAATGCGGAAGTTATTTCTTGACGGTCCCTTAACGTGCCATCTGGGAAATCCCCTGGTTTTTGATCCTGCTGGAGACTGACTTGAGAGTTCTATCGGGCATTCAACCTTCTGGCCGGTTGCATATTGGCAACTACTTCGGCGCCATGCAGCAGCATCTCCAGCTGCAATCCGAGCATGAGGGCTTCTACTTCATTGCCGACTACCACGCCCTGACCAGCAATCCCGATCCTCTAGAGCTTGAAAACCGCACGATCGATGTGGCCCTGGACTACCTTGCCCTGGGCCTGGACACCGAGAGAACCGTCTTTTGGCGCCAATCTGATGTGCCGGAGGTCTTAGAACTTGCCTGGCTCTTGTCCTGTGTGACCCCCATGGGGCTGCTGCAGCGCTGCGTCAGTTTCAAGGACAAAGTGGCTCAGGGACTCAGTCCCACCCATGGACTCTTTGCCTATCCCGTCTTGCAGGCCTCCGACATCCTGTCATTTAACGCCGACATTGTCCCGGTCGGGGCCGACCAGAAGCAGCACATCGAAGTCACACGTGACATTACCGCGCGATTCAACACCACCTACGGCGAGACCTTTGTCCTGCCGGAGGGTCGCATTCTGGACTCCGTCGCCGTCGTCCCGGGCCTGGACGGCCGCAAGATGAGCAAGAGCTACGACAACACCATCGAAATATTCGAGTCCGAGAAGACCTGCAAGAAGAAGATCATGCGGATGGTCACGGATTCCACACCAGTCGAGGATCCCAAGGATCCTACCCGCTGCAATGTCTTTGCCCTCCTCAAGCTCTTCGCCGACGCGGCAGAACTGGCTCAGTGGGAGACCCGCTACCGTCGCGGCGGCATGGGCTACGGGGAAAGCAAGAAGCGCCTGGCCGAACTGGTACTGGACTATTTCGAACCCTATCGTCAGAAAAGAGCTGACCTGGCGGAGAACCTGGACTACGTACGTGACTGTCTCCGAGACGGAGCGGATCGAGCCAGGACGGTTGCAGCCGAAACTCTTAACCGTGCTCGAGGCGCCGTCGGCCTGGTCGCCTCACCCGCCAAAGGGGTATCGAGTGACCCAGTACCGCGTTGATTTGGACATATTCGCAGGCCCGATGGACCTCTTGCTCTACTTGGTCCGTAAGGACGAAGTCGATCTCTACGACATCCCCATCGCCCAGGTGACAGACCAGTACATTCGGTACACCGAAATGCTGGAACAGCTCGATGTGAATCTGGCCAGCGACTTTCTGGTCATGGCCGCGACCCTGATGGAGATCAAGTCCGTCATGTTGCTGCCCCGCGTGGAATCCGATCAGAGCGCGGGAGAGGAAGAGACGGATCCTCGCGCCGAATTGGTGCGACAACTGCTGGAATACAAAAAGTTCAAAGACGCGGCGAATCTGCTGAATGCCGTGGCGGATGAACACGGCGAGCGATTCAACCGGCCCGGAACGATCATGGCCGGCTTAAACGCCGGCCAGACTGAGCACGATGTGGACCTGGAGCAGGTCAGTGTGTGGGACTTGCTCGATGCCTTCGATGCCCTCTGTCGCGCCACCGGTCAGCTCGCGGACATTCAAAACATCAAAGACGATACGCCCATCGATCTCTATCAGATCGAGATCCTGGATCGGCTGCAATCCGCGGGAGGCATGACCTTTCGTCGATTGCTGGAACACCGCCCCCATCGCATGGCCATGGTGGGGCAATTCCTGGCCCTGCTGGAGCTGGTCCGTTGGAAGCTGGTCAGCGTCGAACAGGTTGAAGACCGCGCCAACCTGTTTCTGTCCGCCCTCACCGCAGAACCGGCGGCCCAGGCCGTCAACCGCGTGATCCTCGCAGTGGAGGACGAATCCGCAGCATCGCCTCAGGACGCGGCCCTCGACGATCCCTACCGGTCCCAGCAACAACCCATACCGATCGCCGAACTGTCCCCGAAGAGGGCGAAAAACGAGGATTCTCAGGAACTCGGTCAAACAGAGTCCGCCCCGGATGCCTCGCATTCGAGAATCGACGATTGACAACAGGGACGCGTCTCCTTACAATGTGGTGTTTTCGTGCCTGTGGCCGCGAGACGAAGATCCCTAACTCAATATAAACCCATCGCCTTTTCAACAAAGGAAATAACCATGGCAGGTAATGTGATCGAGCTGACAGATGTATCTTTTGACGAACTGGTCAACAACACTGATATGCCTGTGCTCGTTGACTTCTGGGCCCCCTGGTGCGGTCCCTGCAAGATGTTGGCCCCTATCGTGGTAGAACTGTCCGACGAGTATGTCGACCGGGCAAAGATCTGTAAGATCAATACTGACGAAGCTCGAGACAGCGCCCAGGAGTTTGGCATCAGTGCCATCCCGACCACCATCTTGTTCAACAAAGACGGACAGGTCCACAAGAAATGGGTGGGACTGACCAGTAAGCAGGAGATTGCCGGCGCGCTGGATCAATTGCTCGCCTAGTCCGGTGACCTACTCTAGACTCCGCAAGATCAAGCCCCTCGGATGGGCCTCGACAGAGGACTGAAAGCGGTCTCGCCTCAATCTGCGCTGCGTGCATCTGGGCGACAAGACTTAACAGTGGAAATAAGACCTTTTAAGGCGTACCGATTTGCTCCCGACGTGGTGGGCAACAGTGGAGACTGCATTGCCCCGCCCTACGATGTCATCAGCCCGGAGCTACAGGAGACGCTCTACCAGAGGAACGAATACAACATTGTCCGGGTGATCAAGGGCAAGACCCAAGCGAACGATGATGATTCGAACAACCAGTACACCCGCGCGGCGACGGCCCTGGCCAGCTGGATCGAGTCAGGGGCCCTAAAACAAGACCAGGAGGAGGCCATCTATGGGTACGTCCAGGACTTTGAGTTGGCAGGGACGCACTCTACTCGATTGAGCTTCATCGCCCTGAGTAAAATCGAAGCGTTTGGCAAGACGGTCAAGCCACACGAAGAGATCCTGAAGAAACCCATGCAGGACAGGCTCAATCTCAAGCGAGCCACCAAAGGACGTTTCGGCCTGGTCTACATGCTCTATCGCGACGAGCAGGGCATCGCGGAAAAGACGATCGAGAAGGCGATGGCGACGGATCCCCTCGTTGACTTTACCGATCTCCAGGACGTCCGGCATCGTCTCTATGCCATCGCTTCCCAGACCGATCAGGCGGCGATCGTCAGCATGATGGCGGACAAGAGTTGCATCATCGCCGACGGGCATCACCGTTACACGACGGGCATCCAGTTTGCCAAAGAGTTGAACACCCCCGCGGCCCAATACCAGATGGCAGCCTTCGCCAACACCTGCCAAGAGGGTTTGGTGATCCTGGCCACACACCGCTTGGTGGACAATGTCGAGGCATTCGACACCGGCAGCCTGCTCGCTTCGCTGGCGACCGATTTTTCCCTGACCGATTGGACCTTTCAGGACCCCGATGGCAAGCAGAAGGCCCTGCAGGCGATGTTGGCGGAGATGAAGAGCCGGTTCGACCAAGGCCAGAGCACCTTCGGCATCTACACCGGAAAGGGATCGTTCTACGCGGCCACCCTGACGGATCGTCGTTCGATGAAAGCGGTGGCGGCAGAGCACAGCGATGCCTGGTGTCAACTGGATGTCTCGATCCTGCACAAACTCATTCTCGAACGATCTCTGGGCATTGATGGCGAAAAGCTGGCCCAGGGTAGATACGTCACCTATGTGAAAGACACCCCCAGTGCCATCGATGAGTCGATTGATCGAGTGGACCAGGGACAGCAGCAGGCGGCCTTTTTCACCAATCCTGTCCGGATGGAGCAGCTCATCGCCGTCACCGATGCCGGTGAACGCATGCCGCAAAAATCAACCTACTTTTATCCCAAGATGTTTACGGGCCTCACGATTCAGAAGCTTTGAGATGGGACGCATCCCGGGTCACACTCGTGATCGTTGTCGTTGTCGTGATCGTAATCGAAACAGTGAAATGGCAGAACTAGGGATATCGATTCAGACAAGGCCAAGCGCTGCGCCGATCATGACAACGAGGCATAGCTACACCAACTAGCGCCCCAGCGAAATAAGGAAACGGTCAATGGCAGATTGGAAGCATCCTCCACGACTTTTCATCCCCGGACCTGTCAAGGTCAAGGAAGACGTCTTGCAACAGCTCGCCCGGCCGACCCTGGGCCACCGCACCCAGGAGTACACCCAACTACACGGGGAGACCGTGCAGTTGCTCAAGCGCATCCTGTTTACCGATCAGCACGTGTTCCTATCCACCTCCAGCGGTTCCGGGATCTGGGAGGCCGCCATCCGAAACTGCGTCGCGCCGGATGAAAAGGTGCTCTGCACCTGTTGCGGGGCCTTCAGTGACAAATGGGCCGACGTGGTCACGCTCTGCGGCAGAGAGGCCGACGTTCTCCAGGTGGCGTGGGGCCAGGCCATCACGCCGGAACTCATCGACGAAAGGTTGGCAGCGGGGAACTACGCCGCCATCACCCTGGTCTACAACGAAACGAGCACCGGCCTGGCCAATCCCGTGTATGCCATCAGCGAGATGATGAAGACCAAGTATCCCGACGTGCTCGTCTTCGTCGATGCCGTCAGCGCCATGGTCGGCTTGCCCCTCCACTTCGACGACTTGGGCTGGGATGTGACCTTCGCATCGGTCCAGAAGGCATTTGCGATCCCGCCGGGCCTGGCGGTCGCCGCCGTCAGCAACCGGGCGCTCGCAAAGAGCCTATCGGTTCCCCAGCGCGGCTACTATTTCAATTTCGAATTGTGGGCGAAAAACGCCGCCAATGATCAAACCCTCGTCACGCCCAACATCCCCCATATCATGGCGCTCCACTACCAGTGCAGCAAACTCATCGACGAAGGCATGGAGCCCGTGTGGAAACGGCATCGGGAGATGGCGGAGTATGTCCGACATTGGGCCGGTGAGAAGTTTTCCATCTTCTGCGATTCAAGGTATCCCTCCGACACCCTGACCACGATTCGCAACGTCATGGGGATCGACGTCGCGAAGACCATCGCCGCGGTCCGGGAAAAACACGGAACGCTGTTCAGCGACGGCTACGGTAAGCTCAAGCAGGAGACCTTCCGCATAGCCCACATGGGTGACATTACCCTGGCCGAACTCGAAGAGCTGTTGGCATGGATTGACGCGGAGATCGGTTCATAATGCAGGGGGGAATGCGGATGAGAGGAGTCGAACCTCCACGAGCCTAAGCCCACAGGCACCTGAAGCCTGCGCGTCTGCCAATTCCGCCACATCCGCAACGGGAGCAGGTATCTTAGCCGTTTTCGGTGTCTCGTCAAGCGACTTTTCAGGCCTGGCTCAGAATCATATTCCCCCAGTACCTGCTGTGCGCTGCCCCGCTCGTTGTCGTTGTCGTAATCGTTGTCGTAGTCGAGAAAAACCTATCAAACCTAGCTACTGCTTCGATTACGAAAACGAATACGAATACGACAACGATTAGGAGTATGACCTCAGCTCAGAGTGTCACGTCCTGTGGGAATCGGGTGAAACACACCGGGCCCGGGGGTCATACGGGCGTGTTCTGGGACCAGGTCCAGAGTGCTCGCTTTGAGCAGCCAGTTCCACTTAAAGCTCCGCCCGGTGTAGGCAGCCATGCGGGCGCCGATGGCGGTCAATGTGCTCTCGGCGATGCGCTGTCCCTCATTGAGCGGTTCGCCTTTGCGGATGCTGGCGATCAAGTCGATATGTTCCTGGTCCATGCCGTTCACATTCTTGCCCTCGAACTCCCAGGCGTTTTCACCGGTAATCCGATTCTTGCAGTTGCTCCGGCCCTTGGTACCGAGCACGGTTTCGCCATTGCGCCCCGTGCCGGGGCTGTGCCCACTGAAACTCAGGCAGCGGGCACCGTTGGGATACTCGAATTCGGCGAAGATGTGGTCCCAGATGTCACCGTTATACTTCTCCCAGGCCGCCTCGCTACCGCTGTAGTGTCGGCAGACCTCCTTGGCAGCGTCCGACTGCCCCGTATTGTGACTCCTCCAGGCGCGTCCACCCACTGCAGTGAATTTGGCGGGTGGACCCCCGAAGCACCAGTTCATCACGTCGATGTTGTGGATGTGCTGCTCACAGATCTGATCCCCCGATAGCCAGTTGAAGTGATACCAGTTGTGACACTGCCACTCCAATTCGCTCATATTCTTCTCACTATAGGTCCCGGATCTCAGGCCCAGGCCGCGGAACCAGATGCCGCTTCCATACCAATAGCACTGCCCGCCGACCAGCTCGCCGATCTGGCCGTCGTGGATGCGTTTCATCAGTTCCACACGGCTAAACTCGTGTCGTCGCTGGGTGCCGCACACGATCGCCAAGCCCTTCTCTTTGGCGATGCGGGAGGCCTCCATGACCTGCCGACAACCCGCCGGATCGGTGGCCACCGGCTTTTCCGTGAAGATGTGCTTGCCCGCGTTCACCGCAGCCAGCATCTGTCTGCCACGGAAGCCGGGGGCCGTCGCCATCAGGATCAGGTCGGCATCCGTCTTGGCGAGTTTTTCGTGGCAGTCGTATCCCCAGAAGAGGTGTTCATCGTCGATATGGATCCGTCCCTTGTACTTTTCATTTTTATTGAACTCATCCCGCGCATGACGGACCTTGCTCTCAAACAGATCCGCCATCGCCACGACTTCCACGCCCGGGTCTGCATTGAGGTTTTGCCGCAGGGCACCCTTGCCGCGCCCCCCACAGCCCAGCAGGCCAACCTTGATCTTGCCCGATCCCAAGGCATGGGCTCTCTGTCCAAGAGCGCCGGCCAACCCAAGGACACCGGCAGTTTTCATTGCGCTTTTCATCTCACTCTGATTGTTGTTATCTGATGAAGCCATCAGCGATCTCCTTATGTCTATGGTTAAA
The DNA here is from genome assembly GCA_022567055.1 of Planctomycetota bacterium. Lineage (GTDB taxonomy): Bacteria > Planctomycetota > Phycisphaerae > Sedimentisphaerales > Anaerobacaceae > JAIPFM01. The sequence goes on along the minus strand of JADFHU010000136.1, from coordinate 3,163 downwards.
ACCAGTCTTCAGCACCAAGCGAGCCTAATGGGTCCGTCCGTCAACTATCCCCGCCTCCGCCTTCTGCGCGTACTAGGCATGCCGGGCAGTTGGTAGACACCGGGAACCGGAACGGGATCCAGGGTCGCGGCATCGCTCAGCTTGAGATCGTTCGCCGGCAGGAGATCCAAGGTGCATCTCGACTGGAAATAGCTGCGCTTAAACTGCGCCCGCGAATAGGCAGACTCGCGTCCCATGATCGCACAAAGCGTGCTTTCGGCCACACGCACGCCCTCGTTGAGCAGGTTGCCGCTGCGAATGCTTTCGATGAGATCGGTATGCTCTTGTACGTAGGGATCGGGCTCGGGCCCTTCATAGTGCCAGGAATGCTCACCCTCAATATGGCCGTCGCAGCTACTCCAGCCCTTGGTGCCGACCACCCGTTCGCTGACATTGTTGGTGGTGCCGGCAATCTGACGGCACATGCTGATCGTCTTGATGTCATTGGGATAGGCGAACTCGATGCCAAAGTGATCGAAGATGTTGCCATACCGACGATTGGTTCGATCCTGCCTGCCCCCCACCCCATGCACACTCTCCGGCAGCGCATCAAAGGCCCAGTTGATCACGTCGATATTGTGGATGTGCTGCTCACAGATGTGGTCCCCCGAGAGAGACTTGATGAAGAGCCAGTTGCGGACCTGCCACTCGGTGTCACTGTACTTACCGCTCTCCCACTTCTCCCAGTTCTCCTTGGCGCGATCGACCCAAAGGGCGCCCATATTCCAGTAGCACTGGGCCGAAAGGATCTCGCCGATCGCACCGTCGTGAATCCGCTTCATCGTCTCCACATAGGAGGCCTGGTGACGTCGCTGTGTCCCGGCGACCACGGCCAAGCCCTTTTCGCCGGCCTTCTTCGCCGCGGCGATGAACACCTTTATCCCCGCAGGACAAACCGCAACCGGCTTCTCAGTAAAGATGTGCTTACCGGCATCCACGGCGGCCGCAAACTGAGGCGGCCGAAAGCCCGGAGGCGTCGCCAAGATCACCATGTTGACATCATCCAGCGCGAGCACCTGCTTGTAGGCATCCAGCCCTACAAAACAGTGCTCGTCCGGCACCGAGAATTCGTTCTTGAGGCCCTTGAGTCGATCTCCAAAGGCATCCGCCAAGGCGACGATTTCCACGCCTTTCGATGACTCGACGCAGTTACGAGCGGCACCTGAACCGCGTCCTCCACAACCAATGACACCCACGCGAATCGTGCCGGAGCCGGCCGCCCGCGCCTGGTGGGCCCCCGTACCGACAATCGCGAGGGACAAGGTCGCGCCCTTGACAAACTCTCGACGCGTCATGCTGTCTCTGTGCTTTTTCATTTCATGCCCCTAAGATTAACCTGTTCAAGTCCAACGAGCGTCTATTCACGCCCTTTCTCTCACCAGCCTGCCAATGCATCCCATGATCGGTACTTGCAAGGACGAAGGGCATTCTACTCTGGAGTCGACCTTCATTCAAGCAATGGTTCACCGGCTCCGCAGGTTTACAAGGCCCTCCAAAAATTGAGGCGCATTGTGCCACGGCCGCGCCTTTTCCTCATCGTACACCTCGCAGGCTAAAAAAACAGGCGACCGGAAGGCCGCCTGCCATGAAATCATTATTTTTTTCGAGAATGACTAATCATGAATCAGCCGGCTTGGCCTCACCTCCGCTCTCCTCCACTGCTTCGATAGAAACCGGCTTGTAACCCCCGGTAGATTTGAAATACAGCAACAGCAGGAGGTAGACCACCGCCATCGTCAACGGAATGACCGAGTCGACCTTCAGCGTCTTGCGATCTCCTTGAATGCTGGCCTGGTGAATGGCGGTCTCCTGGTCCGTCAACACCGCCAGAGCCGCTCTCGGATCAGGATTCTCTTTGCCTTCATCGAGAACGCCTTTCCGAACCAACGTGTTTTCCAACTGCTCCAACCTCCCCTGACGCTCTTCCGCTTCAGCACGTTCCTCGGCAGAAAGCGAAGCTAGATCGGATTCATTCGGATCGTCGACTCCTCCGTTTTGAAGGATTTTCCGCGCGTCGGCCAGCGTGGCCTGGATGTCGCCGAGCTTCTTGCCGTCCAGACCGTAAACCTCAGCGAACACAAGAAACTTGCTCGGCGTCTCGGACTTGCTTTCGTCGTAAACTGCGGCGGCAGTCTCCTGGAGGGCCTCACTCGCAAACCGATCTTTGGCATATCCAAGGCCAGGTGAACCAATCAGGCCGGCAGACATCATGCCGATCCCCCCCATGATACTCATTGCAATGGCGCCGGTTTGCGGGAAGCGGTCTCCAACCACCGCGAGCATGGTCGGCCAGAAGAAGGTCTTGCCGACAGCGTAGACGGCAATCGCCACCAGGGCGCCAAGAAAAGTTTCTATGCCGCTGGCCATATTCAGACCCACCACCGCCAGAACGGCGCAGGTGAATAGAATACCCAGCGGGGAGAGACGCAGTCGCTTCTCGATGAAGTCGGCACAGAAACGCAGACTGAACATAATGGCCGCAGCGAACACAAACAGAATTTTGCCCTGCGTGGGGGTCAGAATGTTGCCAGTAATGTTCTGAATCCATCCATCTGTTCCGAGTTCAACCGCTCCTACCATGGCATGCGTTACAAAGAGCACGAAGAGAAGCCATGCGCCAAGGGCTATTTGAGTATCTCCTCGCTTTCCATGAGTATGGGTGAGAAACATGATCACGACAAGAACGAGGCCACCCGCTCCCGCAATTCCCATTGAGTTAAAAAACAAGCCGAGGACAACTGCAACGACAGTGCCGCCAAGTATGCCAATTTGCTGGAACATCTCTCCGAAGCTCAACCCTTTCTGCGACGCCTCCGACTTCGGCATGTGCTGGCCGAGGAACATGAGTCCGTAAATGATAGTGGGCACCAGGAACAAACCCAACTGGGTTTTCCAGTGCCAACCGAACCCGTCGCCCAGGAACCAGCCCACCATCCCGCCCAGCACCATGCCGGCGGGCCAACTGGCGTGAAGAATATTCAGGTAGTGCATCTTGTTGTTCGGGAAAAGCGTCGCGACCAGCGGGTTGGCCACGGCCTCGAGGGTACCGTTGGCGATCGCAAAGATGAATGTCCCCCAGTAGAGGAATCGATAGGCAACTTCCTGCGACTGACCCTCCGCAGCC
>JADFHU010000780.1 GCA_022567055.1 Planctomycetota bacterium | reverse complement strand
ACTTGGACTTTTGATTGCCCAATTGCACCCCATCTTTGATCGCTTCTCAATCGCGAAATCCGCGACGTAGAACAGCTACGCCTGTGGTTCCGCTCAATCGGGCGCGACCAAATATGGGGCACACTTGAACCCCAAATTGTCCAACTTATTTCTTGCCGATCCCTTATCGCTGGATTCCAGCCTTCGCAAGAATGACAGGATCAGGAATCTGTATTAGGACCCTGCAACGTCAGCGGGACGATTAAACAGCAATTTCAACGCCGATTCAAGTGATTTTGGAAGAAACCCTACGCAATCGATGTTGCGAATAATTGCCATCCGGCATGCCATTCTTGGGTGGTTTTGGCTTGATCAGAGAATGGCCGATGTGGTATATATAAAGGACGGTCAAATATGTGTTCTTGTTTCAATCTTTATTTTAAGGAGGACTATCATGTCTAAGAAATCAATTCATTGTATGTGTCTTGTTTTTCTGTTGGGTCTCACAGCAGGGTCTGCCCAAGCGGATACGACTGATGGGCTGCTGGGGTACTGGCCGCTGAATGAGGGAGCGGGTACCACCTCTGCTGACGTAAGTGGGAACGGAAGCGAGGGAACCCTTAACGGGGACCCAGGCTGGGTGCCTGGAAAATTCGGTAATGCGCTGGAGTTCGATGGTTCCGACGATTATGTGGACTGTGGCAATTCACCCATTCTTGACTTGGGCGCCGGCGATTTTACCATCAGTGCCTGGGTTAAGACAAGCGCCCGCGGCGGCGAGACTATCTTTGCCAAAGGCGGAGATGATGGCGGCGGCATCAGGTACCGGTTGTATATTGAGGGTAACCCAGGTGTTAAGATTCTCGTTGATGACAATAGCACCAAGTACGATCCTGAGGGTAACATCCCAGTTGAGGATGGGCAGTGGCATCATCTCGTCGGGATGAGAGATGGAACGGCCTTGCGTGTATTTATCGATGGGATCGAAGACGAGGGGGTGACGGCGCACGGCGAGTCTACCATACCTGACAACTACGACATTTCCGGTACCTCTCAGTATGGCGCCTATATTGGAGCCGTCACGACCAACTCGACCGGTAGCCTCTACAAGTTCTATTCAGGCCTGATCGATGATGTCGCTATCTGGAACCGGGCCCTGACCCTGGATGAGATCGGCTTCCTGTGGAATAACGGGGATGGGAACCCGGCCGGTGGGTCTGATCCGGAAAAGGCGTCCGAGCCCAGCCTTGATGACGGGGCAGAAGATGTGCTGCGGGACGTCGTTCTGAGCTGGACGCCGGGAGAATTCGCCAACACACATGATGTGTATTTCGGGACGGCCTTCGACGACGTGAACACTGCGTCGGTGGCCAATCCCATGGATGTGTTGATCAGCGCGGGCCAGGACGGCAGCACTTATAATCCCGATCGTCTTGCATTCAGTCAAACCTACTACTGGCGTGTGGATGAGGTCAACGGTACGCCGGACTTTACCGTGTTCAAAGGTGTGGTCTGGAGCTTCACGACCGAGCCTATCGCGATACCAGTCACCCAAATCACAGTCACGGCCTCTAGCTCATTCGGTGAATCCGGGCCTGAAAGGACTATCGACGGCTCCGGTCTGATGGATGATCTCCATGGCACTTCTCCAGCCGACATGTGGATCAGCGGTAGTGTCCCGGCCACCCTCGAGTACGCCTTCGACCGGGCCTACAAATTGCACGAGCTTTGGATCTGGAACTCGAATCAGCTCATCGAGGCCTTCGTGGGATTCGGCGCCAAAGACGTGGTCATTGAACACTCCCTGGATGCCGAGAACTGGACCGTTCTGGAGGGTGTCGGGCCATTGGCCCAGGCCCCGGGTGTAGCGGGTTATGCCCAGAACAACACCATCGATTTCGGTGGTGCCACGGCCCAGTATGTTCGTGTGACCGTCAACAGTGTCCAAGGCATCGCACCTCAGGCCAGCCTGAGTGAGGTACGGTTCTTCTACATTCCAACCGTTGCGACCGGGCCCGATCCGGAAACAGGCGCCACCGATGTGGCCCCCGATGTGACATTGGCGTGGGGCCGTGACGGGCGAGAGGCCGATCACCATGACATCTACGTTGGGTCAAATCTTGATGATGTAACGCTTGCAGGCACTGTCAGTGAGAGCAGCTTCGATACATTTGCGTTGGACCTGCAATTGGGCCAAACCTATTCTTGGCGTGTGGATGAGGTCAATGAGGCCATGGCTCCGAGCATCTGGACTGGCGATGTCTGGAGCTTCACAACAGTCGAAGCCATCATCATCGACGACATGGAGAGCTATAAAGACGAGGAATTCCTCGAGATCTGGGCCACCTGGGTCGACGGTTTTGACGATCCAGCCAATGGTTCCCTGGTGGGCGGCGCTTCAGGTACCCCGGAGACCGGCATAGTCCATGGCGGCAATCAATCCCTGCCCCTCGACTTCGACAACAGCAGCGCCCCAGTTTCAGAGGCGACGCGTACGTTCGACCAGACGCAGGATTGGACCCGGTCCGGTATTCAAACCCTGGTGCTCTATTTCAAGCGAGGCGCGGACAATACCGGTGGCGGCGTGTATTTGAAGATCAACGACACCAAGATGGTGTATGAGGCCGCCGCAGGCCTGCCCCCGGG
>JADFHU010000779.1 GCA_022567055.1 Planctomycetota bacterium | reverse complement strand
CAATGCCTTCTTGCCCTCTCGTGTTCCGATGTACCAGCCACGACATAATTCGCTATGTAGAGCATCACGTTTCTGAGGATCGGACTCCGCAACAGTCGCGAGGCACTTGTGGTAACAACGCAGGCCCCAAGTCCTCATCGACGTGACTCTGGTGGAGATCAGCAAGACCGACGAGTTCAATTATGACCTGAACCTGATCGGCAGCATCCCGGATCTCATCGAGACGGGCGGACAGACCGGCTCCTTCCTCGTCGGCGGCCAGAGCGTGGTTGACAAGCTACTCGAACCGGGCATGCGCAGTCGCTTCGTCGATTTTCAGTCCAATTCCGGCCTGGGCACCGGTTTTTATGCCGACACCCATGTCAACGCTCTACTCACAGCCATGCACACGAAGAACTATGGCCGTGTCCTGGCCAAGCCCAAGATTTTAGTCAATGATAATGAAGCGGGCACCATTCGCACGACCAACACGACCTATGTGACCAAGAAATCCTCTATCCCGATCGTATCCGGCGCAGGGGGTCAACAGAGTACCTTGGTGGAGACGGCCATCGATTACGAGGGCTACGATGCGGGCATTACGCTTGAGATCACACCCCACACCAGCGAGGGCCCCTTGCTGCGTTTGGACATCAGTCTGACACGATCGGACTTCGGCAATATCACCGGCGTGGCCCCTCCCGATACTACCAGTAGTGACCTGACCACCATTGTCACCGTGCCCGATGGCAGCACCATCATCCTGGGAGGCATGCTGAGACTCAACCAGAGTAAAGGTGGTAAAAAAGTGCCGATTCTGGGAGATCTGCCCCTGGTGGGTGGCCTGTTCCGCGGGTTCTCGAACAAAGACATACAGAACAAACTCTACATCTTCGTTCGCGCCGAGATTATCCGCCCAGAGGACACCCTAGCCGCCATCCAGGACAACCTCAAGCGCATCAGCGATCGAAACCGTGAGGCCTTCGAACGGCATGAGAAGGAGTTCCAGGACTATCAGAGTTGGCCCGGCATTCCACCCAAACCGACGGCACCGGAGAAGGTCCTGGATACGCAGTAATTCCGGGGCGAGCGGCTAGAAGTAACCAACTCAAGACACAATCCGCTGTGCACGCTCGCATCCGGGGTGCCATGGTGTACCCCCTGTTTCTGCTGTGCGTCAGTGTGATCGTCGTCGGCGTCCTGACCACCTTCGTGGTGCCGAAATTCATCGAGATGTTCGTCAACTCCAATCAAGAGCTGCCCCTGCCCACCAAGTTACTCGATATGGGAATGACCTTCGTGAAGGACTCCTGGTGGGTCGTCCTCATTGGGCTCGCCGGTCTGACCGGCCTGGTCATGATTGCTCTGCGTGAGAAACGCCTGCGTCTCTCACTCGATCACACTCTCATGAGAATGCCGCTTTTCGGCCAGGTCAATCAAAAGCTGCAGATCGCCCGCTTCGCCAGGACACTCGGCTCCTTGATGCGCGGTGGCGTCCGGATAGTCGAGGCCATCAACACGACTCGAGGCGTCACATCCAATCTTGCCTTTGAACGCGGCGTATCGAACATAGAAACCCAATTGCTGAAGGGCTCGACGCTTGCGAAGGCCATCGAAGAGCAGCCCTACTTCAGCGAAATCACCTCAAACATGGTGGCTGTCGGCGAAGAAACCGGCATGCTTCCGGAGATGTTGCTCGAGGTAGCAGACATGTACGACCAAGAATGCGAGTCTGCGATCAACTCGGTGACCACGCTCCTGGGCCCCATCATGATCGTCGTCCTAGGCGCTATTGTGGGCTTTGTGGTGGTTGCCATTTTACTGCCTATTTTCAGGACAAGTACCATGATTGGTTAAGGAAAGGAGTGTCAGGACCCATGATTCGTCCCCAGAAACAACGCTTGGCAAACGCCCATGCATTTACGCTCATCGAGCTGTTGCTCGTCATTACCATCATTAGTGTACTCGCCGCAGTGGTCGTGCCGAGCTTTTTTGGACGCTCTAAGGAGGCCAGGGTCGTGAGCGCCAAACAGACCATTGTTGGGACTCTGGGAACCGGGCTCTCCGTGTTCGAGCAGGACACAGGCCGCTTTCCCACCACCGACGAAGGTCTGGAGGCGCTCATCAATGATCCGCAGATCCCCAACTGGCGCGGCTCCTACATACAGAGCGTCATGGTGCCTCTGGACCCTTGGGGTAATGAGTACACCTACGCCTATCCCAGTCAGATCCATGCCTCGGCGAATCTGTATGACATCGTCTCCGCGGGTCCGGACGGTGTCTTCGGCAATGAAGACGATGTGACGAACCACAATCTTCAAGTCTACGACTCTAGAAACTCAAGTGGCTGACTCAGTTGACGGAGGGCGCCGGAGTCCTCATCGGGTCACGTTTTCGCTGGTGCGGATCAATAGGACGATTTCTTGGTACGAGGCGGCCTTCTGAAGATGAGCAGAGATTACTCTACTAAGGGAACGGCAAGAAATAACTTGGACTTTTGAATGCCCAATTGCACCCCATCCTTGATCGCTTCTCAATCGCGAAATCCGCGACGTAGGACAGCTACGCCTGTGGTTTCGCTCAATCGGGCGCGACCAAATATGGGGCACACTTGGACCCCAAATTGTCCAACTTATTTCTTGCCGATCC
>JADFHU010000135.1 GCA_022567055.1 Planctomycetota bacterium | reverse complement strand
CCGACGCTTTACCTACGGGATGAGCCTGTTGGGAGTGGTCCTCTTGACGTGCAGTTGTGTATATTTTATCCATGTCTCGAAGAAGGTAAACCGTGAGTGATGTTCATGCCTAGCCGATGGCTGATTCAATGATACGAAACGCTTCAGCAAGTTGTTCCGATGTGATGACCAACGGAGTTGCGAGTGTGACAATGTTCCCGGCGGAGACGTTGAAACTCAGACCGTTCCCTGCTCGCCGCAACGCTGCTCCTCGCGGGTCTCCTTTTGGTGCCGAAGTGGAACGTCCTGCCGAACACCGTGGCACCTAAGCAAAAAACCGATGAATGAACCCCTAGCACAACTCGCCGAACTCGTGGCCACCCGTCGCGACGGTTGGTCCCTCGCGGGAGCATTTTATGCGGAGGCCGACGTTTACCGCGCGGAAATGAATGCGATCTGGCGGCGCCAGTGGCTCTTCGCGGGGCATGCCTGCCAGATTCCTGAAGCCGGCGATTTCTTCGTGGTAGCGGTGGATACGGATTCGGTGATTGTGATTCGTGGCGATGATGGAGTCGTCCGCGCCATGCACAACGTCTGCCGACATCGCGGCACGCAGATTTGCGGAGAAGAATCCGGGCACGCTAAGAAGCTCGTCTGCCCCTATCACCAATGGACCTACGCGACCGATGGATCGCTGCAATACTGCCGCGGGATGCAGGAGGATCTGGACAAGGACGATCTCGGTCTGATCCCGGTGCATCTCCGGACGATCGAAGGGATGATCTACATCTGCCTGTCCGACTCGCCGCCCGATTTCGACAAGGCCTGTGACTTAATGACCCCGATGGCACGTCCGCAAGGACTCACCACGGCAAAGATCGCGAAGATCGTGGATTACGAGATCCAGGCCAATTGGAAGCTCGTCTGGGAGAACAACCGCGAATGTTACCATTGCAACGCGCATCATCCTCAATATATCCGCGCGAACTACGACCACTATAACGAAGACGACACCACCGACGCGATTCGGACGCGGATCGAGTGTGCGGTCGAACGCGGCGAGAAAAAGTGGAGCGCCGCCGGTCTGGCCATCAGTCATAAGCAGACCGGCATGGCCTGTTTCCCCGACCCCGATCACGATATCTGGTACTCGGCCAACCGCACGGCCCTGGCCGACGGCTACGTCAGCGAGTCGATGGACGGGCAACAGGTGTCCACCCTGATGGGCGACTACCCCGACCCGGAGGTCGGTACCCTGCGGATGCGAACGATGCCCAACATGTGGATCCACGCAAGTTGCGATCATGCGGTGAGCACTCGCCTCCTCCCGGCCGGACTCGGGAAGACACGTGCACGCGTCGCCTGGCTCGTCGATGAGAACGCCGTCGAAGGCGAAGACTATCAACTGGATCGATTGATGCCATTTTGGCAACTTACCTCGGAGCAGGATTGGGACATCTGTCGCGTTGCCCAGCTCGGGGTTTGCTCGGGGGGATACCGGCCCGGTCCCTTTTCGACCTACAAGGAATACAATGTGGATGCTTTCGTACGCTGGTATCTGAAAGCCCTTTCCGACCAGAATTGAACGAGATGCAAAAAGACAAATTTGAATTTGTGGTCATTGGCGGCGGCGCCGTCGGTTGCGGTGTCGCTTATAGCCTAGTCCGGGCCGGCAAGCCGGATGTATTGCTTGTCGAGCGCGCGGACGATGTCGGAGAGGTAACCACATCCCAGGGCGCGGGGCTCTGCGGCCAAATGCGTAACTCCGTCGATCGGACAAAACTGGCTATGCATTCGGCCCAGACCTTTCGCGATCTTGAGGCAGATGCCTCGGTGAAGCCGGACTGGAACGAGGTCGGGTCAATCCGCATCGCTTTTTCTGACGAAGCGGTCGATCAATTCGATGAACTGAAATCTGTGGCCGACTCCTGCGGGCTCGAAGGTGAGATGATCGATCTACGCGAGGCCAGGAAGCGGTGGCCGCCGATGCAGTTCGATTCCGTAAAGGCCGTTCTTTGGTGTCCGACCGACGGCTATATGCTTCCGAAATCCCTGGTGAATGCCTACCGACACGAATGCGAGCGTATGGGGGCTCAGTTTTCGATGGGTACGGCGGTGGAAGAGATCGTCCTTAAAGACGGACGGATATCAGGTGTGAAAACAAACCGTGGCGAGGTCACCTGCCGATATGTCATTAACGCCGCCGGGGCACATGCCTATCACATAGCGAAACTTGCCGGGCTTGAGTTTCCGATTGTCCCTGTACGGCACGAGTATTTTGTCACGGTGCCCTTAGAAGGACTCGCCCCAACCCTGCCATGTTTCCGGATCCCTGACATGACGCTTTATGGACGAGTCGCGGAAGGAGGCCTCCTCCTGGGCGGGTGGGAGCCGGCAGCCCTCCACGCGGATCCGAGAGCATATTCGATGGAAGAAATGGCGCCGGCGATCTCGCCGGACTGGGCGGTACTCGACAGTTTCGAAAAAAAGATGATTCATCTGTTTCCTGAATCTCAGAAAACCGAGAAGTCGCGTGTAGGAAAAGGTTGGCCGACGTTCACCCCCGATGGGCAATTCATCATCGGCGAAAGCTCGCGGGTGAAGGGGTTCGTCATGGCCGGTGGTTGCAATGCACACGGCATCTCCGGCTCCGCCGGAATTGGCCGGTTATTGGTTGAATCGTTGTTCGATGATGCTCCCTCCGATTACGTGAAGAGCCTGAGCCCCGATCGTTTTACCGAAGCGTCGTGGGACTGGGCAAAGGCCAGTGTTCAGGCGCGGCGAATCTACGAGACGTATTACGGCATTGAGTGCTGTTGATGTGCAACCCGCTCTAACCGAGAGCGGATTCAACAATTCGGAACGCTTCGGCAAGTTGTTCCAACGTAATCACCAGTGGGGGCGTTAGCGTGAGAACGTTCCCGGCAGAGACCTTGAAACTCAAACCGTTTGAGAGACAGTGGTAGAGAATGCTGTCGGCCGAGTCGTCCCTGATTTCCATGGCGAGGGCCAGGCCGAGTCCTCGGATGTCGGCCACGACCGAATGACGGCTCTTGATCCCGGACATGATTTCGAGCGCTTCCGCGCCTAAAGTCCGGGCATGTTCCAGGAGACCCTCTTCTTCAATCACCTGAATGGTGGCCAGCGCGGCAGCAGAAGCGACCGGGCTCTTTTCATGCGTATAATGCCCGAGGGCGCGGTCCTGAAGAATGTCGAAATCCTCTCGCACAATGACAGCCGCCAACGGCATGATTGCGCCGCCAAGCCCTTTTCCAATCACCAGCATATCGGGCGTGACACCGAAATGCTCACAACAGAACATGGTTCCTGTTCGCCCCAGTGCGAGCGGGATTTCGTCAAAGACGAGTAGCGCATCATGTTCATCACATAGCTTCCGGACGCGTTGCCAATAAGCATCCTCCGGTCGATCGACCGTGGTGCAACGCATCGGCTCAGCGATCACCGCGCCAATGTCTTTTTGTTCGATCAGGATCTTTTCAATCGCGTCCGCATCGGTTGCCAATTTCGGCCACGGCACGTGAAAGCAGCCGGGCAACAGCGGGCCGAGTCCATCCCGAAACAGGGCCTCGCCGCCGATTGAAATGGCATCGAGGGACGCCCCGTGAAACGAATCAGTCATGGAGATGGTCTTGTGCCGGCCGGTGATGTAGCGGGCAATTTTCATCGCAATGCCGATCGCTCCGGTCCCGCTGGGGGTCAGCAGCACTTTATTCAACGCGCCCGGGGCCAATGCGGCCAATTTTTCGGCGAGGTCAACCGCGGGACGGTTCGTATAGCGACGGGGACAAAAGGACAACTCATCCAGTTGGTTTTTGACAGCCTCAATGACGCGTGGATGCCCAAACCCAACCTGATGCACGCTGTTCCCATGGAAATCCATAAGTCTCCGCCCTTGCGAATCAATAAGGTAGATTCCTTCGCAGCCTGTGATCGTGTTGAGACACGGGGTCGAAAGCGATTGATGTATGAACACGCGAGCGTCACGATCGAGCAATTCATGGGTTGCCACATCCAGATGGTTCTCCTGCCACAGCTGCCGATGTTCGGATAAGTTTATGTCGCCTTCCGTTCGAAGAAGTGAATCGTCATCCGGAAGGATATCCCGGTTCTTTAGATCCGGAGGCATCTTTCCCTCGAGGAGGGCTCGAATCTTATCACAACACTGCCGCTCGAGCCGCTCAAACGCCTCGCGGGTATAAAAGGCGAAATGAGGCGAACAGACCACGTTATCGAACGAGTACAAAGGATGATCGACGGACAATGGTTCCTCCACAAAAACATCCAATCCGGCGCCGGCAATTTCTCCATTCTTTAGCGCCTCAACCAATGCGTCCTGATCGATCAGTGCCCCACGTGAAACGTTCACGATGATGGCCGTATGCTTCATTCGTCGGAGCCGTTCGGCGCTTATCATTCCACGTGTTTCGGGTGTTAGAACGCAATGAAGGGAAAGAAAATCTGCACGCTCGACAAGCTCGTCCAGCGTGGCGAACACCAGGGTTTCGTTCTCAACATAGGGATCATGAACGAGCACCTTCATTCCAAAGCCCATCGCTCGCTGGGCCATGGCGGATCCAATGCGTCCCAATCCGACAATTCCCATGGTTTTGTTGCCAAGCTCAGTCCCGAGGAGTTCCGGGTCCGGCCATAGCCAACCGCTTTTTCGCATGCCCCGGTCGATTTGAGTGGTTTTTCGCGCGACCGCAATCAGGAGCGCGAAGGCCTGGTCGGCGACGGTTCCGGTTCCATAATCCGGACAATGCACAACCGGAATTCCCCGGGCCGAAGCGGCTTTAAGGTCAATGCTGTCGACACCCACTCCGTATTTCACGATTCCGCGAAGTTTGAGAGCGGCGTTGATAACCTCGGCGGTGATGGGTGCATAGCAGGTGAAAATGATGTCCGCTTCAGGAGCGCATCGCACGATCGTTTCCGGCCGGTCATCTTCTGCCGTGACGATCCGCGCCATGGCCGTCAGCTCCGTCATCACACTCACACCCATATTCAACTCGGCGTCTGTTCGTAAGATGATGGGTTGTTGCATTGTGTCATCCTCGTGCATAGTTGGCTTAGGGAGCGGCAAGAAATAACTTGGACTTTTGAATGCCCAATTGCACCCCATCTTGGATCGCTTCTCAATCGCGAAAACAGCGGCTTCCTTGGGTCAAACCTAGCTGCGATAGCAGCATAAAAAGCGTCCCAAGCAATCCGCGACGTAGAACTGCTACGCCTGTGGTTTCGCTCAATCGGGCGCGACCCAATATGGGGCACACTTGGACCCCAAATTGTCCAACTTATTTCTTGCCGATCCCTTATTTGCACTTTCTATCAGGGATTCTGTCCTCACGCAACGTAACCGGGGATCAGATTGTGTGCATGTCGTTGAGATATATCCGGATACATATAACCATATCTGATCGAACTCGTGAGGTGCAGCGAAGGCTCGCACCTAACTCCTGCTGCACCAAGGATATAGGGGCGTTTTCAGACAGAGCCTAAACCTGCAGCCTATTCTCTAGGGCGAGAAAAATCTCTACAATCATGGTATGTTACAGAAGATAACAATACACTTACCATTAGGTGTGAGGAGAGAAAACTGAACTTTCGTCAAGAAATACTATGAATACACAACTTGTTTCGGTACACGGTGGCCATAGTGGCGAGTTCTGTCATCACGCGAAAGATTCCCTGGAAGACGTCGTTCAAGCTTACATAGATCGTGGGTTTAGCTGGGTTGGCATTACAGAACATATGCCAGCGGTAAGCGATCGGTTCGTCTATCCTGATGAACGAGAGGCAGGACTAGACTCCTCTGCTCAACAGTGTAGGTTTGATGATTACTTTGAGAGTTGTCGTCGGCTTAAGCAGAAATACAGCGAACAAATCGATATTCTGGTGGGGTTTGAGTCTGAGACTTATACCGGATCAGAGGAATCTATAAGAGCCATAATAGACACGCATAAACCCGAGTACTTTGTTGGTTCGCTACACCACGTGGATGACATAGAGATCGACTACACGGAGGAAGGTTATAGGCGGGCCGTTGACCGGTCGGGAGGCCTTGAGAATCTCTACTGCCGATATTTTGATCAGCAGTTGGAAATGGTCCAGAGATTGAAGCCAGCAGTCGTTGGACACTTCGACCTTGTTAGGATATTCGATCCAGATTACACTACGCGACTTAAAAGTCCCGCTGTGCAGGAACGAGTACAACGCAATCTTTCTGCAATAAGCGAGCTGGGGCTGATTCTAGATTTAAACCTTGCGGGCTTTGATAAGGCTGCCGGCGAGCAGTATCCGAGCAGAGATATTCTAACCTCTGCTATCGAACTGGGTATCGTGATTGTACCCGGCGATGATTCCCATGGTGTACAAACCGTTGGCAGGCATTTTGAAGAAGGCGTAGACTTATTGAGAGAATTAGGTGGTATCCTAGAGTGGCAAAGGCCGGTCACAAGGTGTGTATGCTAGGAAGCAGTTGGCGTTTTGACGGCTCAATGGATGAGTGCTATGGCTGAAAAGAACGAAGGTAGCGTGGTCAAGGAAGACTGTAAATGGGAGTGGTCGGAGCTGTGGAAAAAGGAGGATTGGTGGGCTATATGGCTCGGCTTTTTCCTCCTTTTGATTGGCGTAATACTCTATTTCCCTCACGCCGGGGATGTTAAGGCAAAACTGGAAATGGGGGAGACCGCCTATGCAGCGCAGGCAACCCGAACCGATCGGTTCAAGGCCATCGCCTGGTATCAGATGTCCGACGCCAAAAAGAAGGTAAAGGTTAAAAGCAACACCGCTGGCAAATGGCTAGAGACATTTTCAGAAACACCACATAAATGGTCTAGTAATCCCCTGCAAGCCTTTTTCATGAGCCAGGAGAGAGCAGCGCCCAAGAAAGAGAAGGCCTTGGCGAACTATGAAAAGGCCAAAGCCACCGAGGAGGCGGCCTTGGCCCAGGCCGTGGCCGCCGAGAAAGCCGCCGAATCGGCTGACTTCAGAGACGAAGCCCTCAACAGGGAAGCTAAAGCTGCCATTGCACATTGGCGTAATGCCCATTTAAAGACCTCCAAAGACGAAGACAAAACCAAGATCGCAGCCTACAACCAGATCGGCAGGTTGATCGCTCTGGGGGGTGCCTTCGCAGTTTTCTTCGGCATCGGCATGGCGGCCATGGGCAAGTCCTTGGGTGCGTTCGTAAGGGGTTTTGTGTTTGTTTTTTGCGTGGCCGTGGTCGCTTATTTGTGTGCCAACCAGACGACGATGAAGCAGTATGGCATTGGCTACGCCGTCTGGGCGATTGGCATCGGCATGCTCATCAGCAACACCGTCGGAGTCCCCCAATGGGTTCTTCCCGCCATCCGAACGGAATACTACATCAAGACAGGTCTGGTTCTTTTGGGGGCCAAGATCCTTTTCGAAAAAATCCTCGTCATCGGGACGGCCGGCATCTTCGTGGCCTGGGTGGTCACACCGATCGTTTGGATCGTGACCTACTGGTTCGGCCAAAAAATCGTGAAGATGCCCTCCAAGCGGCTAAATGCTACCATCTGCTCCGATATGTCCGTCTGTGGTGTATCTGCCGCTATCGCCACAGCAGCTGCCTGTAAGGCCAAAAAGGAGGAACTAACCCTTGCGGTAGGTTTGTCAATGGTCTTTACATCGATCATGATGATCGTCATGCCCGCGGTCATCAAAGGTGTTTTTCCGGTGGATAAACAACTGATCCTGGGCGGGGCCTGGATGGGCGGCACCATCGATGCGACAGGCGCGGTCGCTGCGGCTGGGGCTTTTCTGGGAGAAAAAGCACTTTACGTCGCCGCCACCATCAAGATGATCCAAAACGTGTTGATCGGGGTTATCGCCTTTTTCGTAGCCATCTACTTTACCACAAAAGTGGAGGTGGCCGAAACGGGCTATCGAGTAGGGGCCATGGAGATCTGGTTTCGATTTCCCAAGTTCGTCCTCGGTTTTCTGGCGGCGTCGACCCTCTTTTCGGCGTGTTATTCCTATTTCAACGCCCAGGTAAGCGGAATGGGCGGCGCGATGATCGACCAGGGCGTCGTCAAGGGAATGGCCGACCTGTTCCGGGGCTGGGTTTTCTGCCTCGCCTTTGTGAGCATCGGACTGGCGACCAATTTCCGCGCACTCCGGGAGTATTTTGTCGGTGGAAAACCACTCATTCTCTATGTGTGTGGCCAGTCGTTCAACCTGGTGCTGACGCTGCTGGTTTCCTACATCATGTTCTATTGGGTGTTTCCGAATGTGACGGCAACGATATAACTTGGTGTTTGAATGAGGTCAAATCAGGCGATGGGTGCAGATAAATCGCGTTCCGGATGGCGATCTTTGGTGTCTCTTCTGTTGGGACTGATGGGCATCTGGGTCTTTGCTTTCATCGTCGGCCCCTGGGTTCAGGAGCGCATTCCAATCTTCAAGCAGATTGTCCAAGTAGCTGAGGATAGGGACATTGATGCCAGCGCTTATTTTTATTCCGAAATCAATGAATCCTATGAAGGGGAACAGTACCTGAGAGAGTCCCTTAAGTTGGGGGCGCCTGAGCAGGCGGGGGTGACCTTACCCTCTTTAGCCTGCATCGCCCTCTGCGGGATCATTCTGTGGTTAGGGTATCGGTTCCTGCCGATGGATTGATTTTCTTTAAAGCTAGATGAGTGGTTGGTGCACATTCATTCATTGTGTGCATCAAAGTCAAGGGAGATTAAGAGCACCTACGCAAAATGACTCTGCATTCAAACGGCTTATGCTGCGTCTGGACGGCGTCAGGCTCCATCGACCGTCCTCGGACGGCCTGCTTCGCCTTCCTTGCCAGTCGCAGAAACGCTCGTTTTCGGTGCTACGATTCATTTTGATAGGCACTCTCATATCTTGCCGATCCCCTAGCGGACCAAGCCCTTCTCATCGTGCCGCTCCACATAGCGCAGCCTGCCTTCCACATCATGGTGCCGGAAAATCAGGTTTGGTTTGCCGTCGACACGCTCGGCAGTTACGGAGAGGAATCCTCCAATGACGTTGAGGTAACGGTGGTATTCCTCGATGAACCCAAGGCTCCAGCCGCCCGCATGCCGGTCGGTGGTTGACCCGCAACTGTACTCACGCACGCCCGTCTCCGGGTGCACCGATACATACTGCCAATGTCGATCCCCGCAGACCAAGAAAAGCTCGGGCGCCTCTTCCTGGATCCATTTCCTGATACGGTTCCCCTCGTAGGCGAAGGTCTTATTGGCGTGGTTGTCGCCCTTGCTGGCCCGGTCCGGCCCCACCAGCGGCGTCGGACTGATCAATATCTTGAAGGTGGCATGCGAAGATTTCACCGAGTCCTGAAGCCACTTGATCTGTTCCTCGCCCCAGATGGTTTTGCCGGGCCCGTCCGGAATGTCATTGGCGCTGCGGAAATTACGACCTTCCATCATCCAGATCTGGAGATCCTTGCCCCAGCGCCGCGTGCGATAGGGCCTATCGCCCACAGGAACCTGTTCCTCGAAGACTTCGATGCCCCGTCTAAAAGAAAACCCATCGAGCCCCTTGCCGGGATGGCAGTCATTTTGGCCGATGTCGTGGTCGTCCTTCATCATATAGGCGGGTACGTTCCGGTAGAATTCTTTCTGCGGCTCGAGACCGTGAATCCGATGCCATTGATGCCGCGCCCGATCGACGGCGCCTGCGGGCGCGCCACTGGTGATCCAACCTTTGTTCATATACACGATGTCCCCGGTATGCACGAAAAAGTCGGGCTTCATCTCCGCCATGACCGAGAAAATCTGATGCCCCTCTTCGCGATCTCGGTTCTGGTATTTCTGGCCTGTCACCACGGTAAACATGACCCGGGCCGGATCATCGGCCGCGGGCGCGGTCGCAAAACGACCCTCGACCGCAGCGCCCTGCGGCGATGTCGCGCCGGCACGGCTTTCAACCTTGTAGGTGTATTCCGTCTTGGGCTTCAGCCCCGTCAGCTTGAACTGATGGGTATAATCGCGATCATTGTCGACGGGCGTCCAATCGCTCACAACGACCCCACTTGGATTGCTTTTCTCGCTATAGCTCAGCCGCACTTGGCCCGGCAGGCCCGGCACCGCGCCGTGCATCTCCTCCAAGTCGACTCCTGCGAAGAACTTCTGTGGCCTCTCTTCGGTGTCACCGAAGACATCATTGGCATTCAATACATACCCTGTCTTCCGCCGCTGGGAACCTTTGGTCAGGC
>JADFHU010000134.1 GCA_022567055.1 Planctomycetota bacterium | reverse complement strand
AGCCGTTCCGAGAATCTCAAGCAGCGACGCCGGGCGTTAGCGGCGCTCGTGGAAACCCATACGCCGAACCTGGCGCCGCTGCTGCATCGGCTGCTCGACGAACCGGAACTGCAGATCACCGGAAAGCGGTTGCTGGTGATCGCTTCGAGTGCGTGCTCGCTCGCGTTTGAGACCGCGTGCCGGCTTGCGCCCGACAACGACGTCACCCTCGTTTGTGAGGAACAACACGATCACCCCAGCGGCGTGATGGTCGATTGCGACTGCGTCCAAGTCGGCATGGCCGGCAACATCAGTTTCATCCCGTCCACCAAAGTCACGGCCGTTCGCGGCGGCGATGTCTATGACGTTGATAGCGCCGTTGGGCGGCAGAAGGTCCAGAGGTCGTCGCCCTGGAGCGGCCTCTCCGGTCGGTATCGACGCGGCGTCTGCCGAGGCGCAGTAAGTGGTGAGCCATCGACCGATCAGGCGCCTTCGGTTACCCAGGGTTCGCCCGCCCATGGAGATTGACGCGAATACACTGGGCACGTAGACTGGCGATGCTGAAACTCGGCAGCGGCGGCGGTCGTCGCTCCGAACGGAGGCTCTTTTGGTGATGAGGGGCGGAGAGGATAATCGATGGCGGAGGACGCTTCGCGGTCAGGCGTAGAGAACGGGACGCGGCATGCCGAGAACGCCGGGGGAGGGAACATGAACTCCAGAGCTGATAGCGGCGGCGGGATAAACATCACCAGAACCATCCGTGGCGAAGTCTTGGACCGGTTCAAGGCTCAGTCCCTTAGCGCCAAGCAGCCGGTCCCGATCATTCATCGCGTCGCTCCATCTGGCAGCAAGCTGGCCGTGCAGGGATCCAACTTCACGCCATCGACTGCAATCATCGTGGACGGCCTTTACGCGGAAAGCGAGTACATCGACGACACGGAAATCTGGGTGACCGTGCCAAAGTCCGTGCGCCTCGGCGCGGCGATCGTGGCTTGCACCGGGGCCGTCGGGACGGTTCTGGAAGAGATCGATGAGCCGGTGGCGCCGGATCGTGCCGATGAGGGGGAGTCCGTGAGACAGGCGATCTCGCGCTTGCCCGAGATGGATCGTGAGATCGTGGTGCTCCGCTATTTCGACGAGATGAGCTATGAGCAGTTGCAGCAGTCCCTGGGGATCTCCATCCATGCCGTGAAAGGGCGGCTCTTTCGGGCCAAGCAACGGCTTAAGGAGCATATGAACGACAAGGATTCAAGAAAGAGGTGAACGACGATGACACGATCGGATGGGGACGAACACTTAGAAGAAAGACTTCGGCTCGCCAAACCCGGAGAGATGGCGGCCCCCGACTTCGGATCCTGGGTCCAGGCCCATGCCGAGGATGTGGAGGCCTTGCAGGCCCAGGCCCGCCCGGGTGAAGTCGGGCGATCGCCTTGGGCGCTTCGCTTGGGATCCCTGAGTCGAGTGGCAGCCGTGGTGTTGGTCGTCCTGACGCTCGGTTTCGCACTGGGACGATTCTCTGTCCCCCCGACGCTAGATGTCGAGGGACTGCGTTTGGAACTGGAGGCCTCCCTGCGCCAGGACGTCATCGAACCAATCGGTGTCCAGTGGCATGCCACGCTGCAGGCCAAATGCGACCAATTGAGAACGGAGATTTTACAGCAATTGCATCAGGACATGGGTGATTTCGCGACCCGCACTTTGGCTGCCTCCCGGTCGATCACCGATCAACGGATGACGCAACTCATCCTGCTCATCGAGGCGGCTCGGGAGCGTGATCGCCGGCGGGTGGCGTTTGCCCTGGAGCAGATCGAGACCAATCGGCAGCGGGACCGGGTCGCATGGGGCGGCGGTCTGCAACTGCTGGCGGCTCGCACCGTGGAACCGGCGGATAGGAAAACGAATTAACGAAATTGAGTGCCAATGTGTTAAGGAGCCAGTCATGAGCTACATTGAGTTTTTGAGACGAGCGTGCTGCATCTTCGCGGTGATTGTATGTTCTCAGTTTGCCGCCTCGGCGCTTGCCCAGGAGACGGTGCCCTTGGAACCCACCAGGCGTACTCTGCCGCCGACCATTCGCCCGGCAGGCACTCCGCTGTTGGGCATCGACCAACCTGTAGGAACACCGAATAGCACGGAGGCGACGCCTCAATTGCGACCCCGAACCATCCTGGCGACGCCAGCGGATCCAGTGTCTAATCAGTCTCGATCCTATTCCGTGGGCAAGAGGAACGCCCAACACCTGTATCAACAAGCCAGACAGTTCGGGGCCCCAGCGACGACGACGCGGCGGGAGTCCCAGGTCATGGTGATTCCCACTCGGGAGGTACGATCCGATCAGTTCGCCGCCACCTCGGAAGACCTGCGTGTCATGCTGCACATCCTCAAGCAGGAGACGGCGGCGGATCGGCCCGACAGGGGCGGCGTTGTCTTCTCCGACTTTGGGGACTTCTTTAAGGCCCAGCGTCCCTCATTTGAGGCGCTCTATCTGCAGGGTCACGGCGTGCTTTTCTTTCTGGAGGCCGAGTTTGATATGGCGTCGCTGCCGGAACCCGACCAGGCGCCGCCCTCTGCAGATGCCACCCATGTGGATCCCGTTTGGCAGTCCGCCCGCAGGGCGATGTTGACACCCAAGGGCTCAGCAGCGCAACCTGTGCCACCCAGGACGCAGCTTAGCGCCGACGAACTCGCGGCCAGGATCATTCCCACTCTCAAACATGCCGCCAATATTCGCTTCCTCCGGCCGCCGGAGACGATCACCATCCGCGTGCTCAAGAAGGATCGGGCCATGACTGCACGTGGCTTTGCGATGTACGGAGGGGGTGGCACGATGATGATAGACGAGCAATACGGTGGTGGATATGGCGGAGGTGGTGGGGGGTATGGAGCCGCTGGGGCGGGAGCCTTAGGCGGTGGATATGGTGGAGGTTTTGGGGGTGGAGCCGCCGGGGTGGTATCCCCAATGGGTAGAGATGTAACTGCACCGGACTCGCAGGCGCCGCAGTGGGACAGATCCAATCGGCGGGGCCCATCGGCGGGCGACAGGATTGTCGGGGTGAGGACATTGCCCCCGCCGGCGGCCAATACCCTGACGCTGCACGTTCTGAAATCCGATGTCGATGACTTCGCTCAGGGGAAGATCCCCCTGGCGGAATTCAAGCGGCGAGTGAAGGTCTTGAAGTACTAAGTACTTAATCTTGCCACCTGCACTCATTTTCCGGTACGATAGGTCGAACATCCGGTCGATAGCACTCGTGGATACTGGAAGATGAGGCATAGACACACATCCTGGTTGAGTCTGATGACGGTCCTGGCGATGGTCGCGACCCCGAGTCGGTTGATGTTGGCTAAGGAATGCCCCTTTCTCTCCCAGGACCCATGTGCCCATTCATCCCCATCGGATGCCCAAGAGGCCGGCTGCTGCTGTGACATAACCTTTGGCAGTGTTCCACGCGGTGCCGGTTCCGAGGGTAAGACCACGCAGGACAGTGAACAACCCGCTGGGGAGTGTCAGTGTCTCTATTATTGCGTGACCACGGTTGCAAGTGCGATTGATGCGCCCCTTATTCCCATAACATCCGTCTTACTGGTTGCTTCCCACCAATACCTTTCCGAGACAGTCCACCCCTCCGATTGGGTGTCGCGGATCCTGCGACCCCCTTCCTGCTGATCTTTCTCCTCTCTGTGTGGCCCTGCGCGCTGCGGGTTCAACATGCGCAAGCGTTTGGCCGCTAAACATTCGATACCCTGTTCGCAATTTGAATTCTCTTGGGAACGGGCCACCTGATTTCTACGTGATTCGACGTTGGTGTGAGATGAGCAAGATAGCAGACTTGCAAAGTCTGAGTATCCGTCCCAGCAATACGCGTGAGAGCATCCCCCTGCCCTCCCGCAAGTGGTTTAGTCGTACCGTGCTACCCGTGACGATTGTGGTGGTGGCTCTGGCCCTGCTGGGTTTTGCCGCCAGGCACTCGCTCAGTCCCGCAGTGGATGTTCAAATCGTTCGTGTGGTGACCAAGCGGGTGGCCGGCGCCAGCGGTTCTGTCACCGTCCAGGCGCCGGGCTGGGTAGAGGCCGATCCCTTTCCGATTTACGTGCCGGCCCTCAGCCCCGGTGTGGTCGAGGAGGTCCTGGTCCTGGAGGGTGAGCGTGTGCAAGCGGGGCAGATCGTGGTGCGGATGATCAGCGACGACGCCCGGCTGGCCCTGGAAGCGGCCCAGGCCCGACTGGCCGACAGGCGGGGCAAACTCAGCCGGGCAGAGGCCGTCCTGAGAGCCGCTCGGTCGGACTGGGACCATCCGATTGAGCGAGACCGGGCCGTGGCAGCCGGCCAAGCCGTGCTGGAACAGACGACGGCCGAGCGGGCCCAGCTTGATGCCGAAATCGCGGTGCAAGAAGCGAAGCTGGCCGAACTGCTGGACCATCACCGGCGTCTGGAGGCCCTCGGTCCCGATGCGGCGTCACGGAGCCAGGTCGTTCAGGCCGCCCTGCGTCGGGACGCCCAGCGCGCTACGCTGGAGATGACCGAGCAGAATAAGGGCATTCTCGACGCCCGCGTGGTGGAGGCGCAGGCCAATCTCGTGGCCGCTCGGGCGCATCGACGACTTCGCATCACCGAGCGCCGGGCCCTCGAGGTGGCGACAGCCGAGGTGGAAACCATGCAGGCCCAGATCGTACAGGCGCAGGTTGAGGTGGCCCAGGCACAACTGCGACTGGATCGCATGGAGGTCCGTTCGCCGGTGGCGGGCGTGGTGATGACCCGCCTGGCCGTGCCCGGCAGTAAGCTGATGCTCGACATGGACAGCAAGCTGTCCGCCAATGCGATGCATCTCTACGATCCCAACAAACTCCAGGTCCGGGTGGATGTCCCTTTGGCCGATGCGGCCCAGGTGGGGATCGACCAGCAGGCGGAAGTGACCGTGGACGTGTTGCCCGATACCCGCTTTGCGGGCCATGTGACCCGCATCGTGCACGAGGCGGACATCCAGAAGAATACGCTGCAAGTCAAGGTGGCGATCCGGGATCCCATACCGCAGCTCAAACCGGAGATGTTGGCTCGGGTGCGTTTTCTCGCCGGCGGGCCAACGGACACCGGCGGCGAAAGCGCCCTCCGTGCCTTCGTTCCCGAACGATTGTTGAGAGAGCGGGCCGGGACGAGCGCGACGGTGTGGCTGGTGACAGCGACCCACCGTGCGACTCGGCGTTCGATCACGCTGGGCACGAAAAGGCAGGCGGGTTGGATAGAAGTCGTCAGCGGCATCAATCCCGGTGACGTCCTCATTGCCGATCCTCCGGAAGCATTGAAAGAGGGGCAGCGGGTCCGCGTCGCGGGAGAGGTTGAGGGATAGCGACTATCCTGACGGCAGAATCGAGGTCGAGTTCGAATGATTCAATGTGAAAAAGTGACAAAAGAGTATCACAAGGGGGACAACGTCATTCGTCCGCTCGACGGCTTGGACCTGGAGATCCCCTCGGGACACTTTCTGGCCCTGATGGGCCCCTCCGGCAGCGGCAAGACCACGCTCCTGAATTTGATCGCCGGCATCGATAGCCCCAGTTCCGGTACCCTGCGTGTCGACGGTCTGGACCTCAGCGGCCTGTCGCGCGGGAAACTGGCCGCCTGGCGTTCGCAGACCATCGGCTACATCTTCCAACTCTACAACCTGATCCCGGTACTGACCGCCTACGAAAATGTGGAACTGCCCTTGCTCCTGCACAGCATGTCTCGCAGGGAGAGACACCGGCGCGTCGCCGGGGCCCTGGATCTGGTGGACCTGGCGGACCGGCATAGTCACTACCCCCGACAGCTCAGCGGCGGTCAAGAGCAGCGGGTGGCCATCGCCCGGGCCATCGTGGCCGATCCCAAGGTCGTGGTGGCGGACGAGCCGACCGGTGACCTGGATCGCGACTCCGCCTCGGCCATCATGGCGCTCTTGCAGCAACTCAACAGAGTATTGAAGAAGACCCTGATCATGGTGACGCATGACCCCAAGACGGCGGACTATGCCGACCAGACACTCCACCTGGACAAAGGTAAGCTGATGGACGGGCGGGCCCCCTCCTCTGGCAGCGCGCTGGACGACGAGCTGACACCATGATTGCGCCCAAGTTTATACCGCTGATCCTGCGACAGTTGCTGCGGCATCGCGTGCGCAGCATGTTGACCCTCGGTGGGGTCATCACGGCCATGTTTCTCTTCGTCACCATCCAGGCCATGCAGGCCGGCGTCTCAGCAGCGACGCAGCAGAACGCGGATGACACGACCCTGGTGGTCTACCGCAAGGACCGGTTTTGTCCCTTCACCAGTCAACTGCCCGAGTACTATCAATCGAAGATTCAAAGCATCGACGGGGTTCGGGCGGTGATCCCCATGAAGATCGTGGTCAACAACTGTCGGACCAGTCTCGATGTGGTGACCTTTCGCGGCGTGCCGCTGGACGCCTTTCTCGCGGTGCGGCGGCAGGACCTCCATCTGGTCGATGGCTCATTTGAGCTGTGGCGCCACCGCTCGGACGCTGCACTGCTGGGGGAGACCCTGGCCGCAAGAAGAGGACTGAGGGTGGGGGACCGATTCGACGCGGCGGGCGTCACGGCCTATGTGGCCGGCATTCTGCGTTCGGAGGAGGTCCAGGACAAGAACGTCGCCTATGTCCATCTTGACTTTCTGCAGCACGCCACCGACAAGAACCTGGGCATTGTCACTCAGTTCAACGTCCTGGTCGACGACGCCTCTGACCTGGATCGTGTTGCTCAGGCCATCGATGGCGAATTTGCCGTGGCGGAGCATCCGACGACGACACGCTCGGAGAAGGCCTTTGTGGCCTACGCAGCGGCCGATATGGTGGAGTTGGTGGCCTTCACACGCTACTTGGGATGGGGATGCATCGCGGCCGTCCTGACCCTGGTCGGCAACGCCATCGTTCTGAGTGTGCAAGACCGTGTCAAGGATCACGCCATCTTGCAGACCTTGGGCTACAGTCCCTGGTTGATCGGCCGACTGGTTCTCTGCGAAGGCATCGTCGTGGGTCTGCTCGGCGGTGGCATGGGGACGCTGCTGGCCGCCGGGGTGATCGAGTGGGGCCAGTTCAGTCTCTCGACCGATGGTCTGAGCATCCCCATAGAGGCCACCCCCCTGTTGCTGCTGACGGGGATGGGTATCTCTCTGGCGCTGGGTGTCCTGGCCGGGGTGGTGCCGGCTTGGCAGGCGACTCGGTGTGAGATTGCTCGGTGTTTTCGGGCAGTGTGAGGGAAACAGTGATCAGTAATCAGTAATCAGTAATCGGTAATCGGTAGTCAGTCGTCAGTAGTCGGTTTGGACCAAAGACTGGTTTTTTCATCACTAGCCACTAATCACCGACCACTGATTACTCCTTGCGGATGTCTGGGGCAAAAGGCGGGTCTTGGAAGGGGCGCATAAAAAAACTGCCTCTCTTGCGGCAGTTGGTGTACCGGCCCGGACGCATGTCATGTGTTTGAGCGTCTAACAGAGGGCCACGTAGCTGGCAATGGTGAGTACGAGGATCCGCCGCTTGTTGAATGTAAACGGCACCCAGATCTCGTAGTAAAATCGACTCATCCCACACCCCAATCTCACGGCCAACATTCAGTGAATTCCGCTGAAGATGGGTGCATTATAGCGAAATCGGGCACCGTGATGCAAGTAAATGAGACTCGACTATCACTAAGTCATTTTGAATACAACGCTTATGAGTAAATCTTTTTGTCCTGCTAGAGGCTCGACCCCGGAAGATGTGATAACATTTGACTCTACGTAGAGGCAAGACTATACTTTTTTGTTTAGATCTTTAGGCTGATCCATCCGTCAACCTGCCGTGGTAGAGTGGCTGTTAGGAAGGCTCAAATGTATGGTCCTTTCGGCTGCTCGCTGGATGGATGGCTCGCAGAACAAGGAGATAGTAAATGGTCGATAGTATTGGAATATTGGGTTTCTGGACCCCTGGACCACTCGAGATAGTCATCATTGGGGTTGTTGCTGTTCTCATTTTTGGAAAACGCCTACCGGAGATCGCACGGGGCATGGGCAAGAGCGTATCCGAGTTCAAGAAAGGGATTAAGGAGGCCAAGGACACTCAGGACGAGGTGATTGACGAAGCCACTAGGGTCGGAAGGGACGTAGCCGACGAAGCCAAGAAGGCGTCTGGACTGGACGATCTTGATGACGACAAGAAGGACGATCTTGATGACGACAAGAAGGACGATCTTGATGACGACACGAATTAGGCATCTGTCTGCCCTTGGCCCTAGGCGTTCATCACCATGACGGGAGCCCGTCCGAATCTGATCGACTGAAGCGTCCGTGGAGAGGTCATCCCAAGAACACCGTGGTTCGCCCCCGTCCAGCGCGTTTCCGCCCGAGACACCGTCAACTCCACCCTTGAGGACGAAGGGCGTGCTTGCCTTCACCACCCAAGGGGTAGTGTGTCAACGGTCGGGTGAAAACTCGAGACCTTGCCGGCACCCACTCTTTTCTGTCTCGGTTCCATTCTGTAGAATTGTTTCATAGCATGCGCGACATTCAAGCTAGAAATCGAAACCCGGAAGCCACGATGAGTTTGGGGGACCATCTTGAGGAACTCCGCTTCCGTTTGATCCGCGCCCTGCTGGCCATTGGCATTGGCCTGACGGTCTGCCTCTCCTTCGGTGGCAGCATCCTTGGCGTCATTGAGCGACCCTATCGTCAGGTCATGCAGGCACGTCAGGCCGAGGAGAAAAAGGCCGAGGAGAAAAAGGCCGCGGAGCAGGCTGAGGTTCAGGTAGCTCCCTTTCAGGTCATAGGGGTTCTTGGCGATCTCAGCCCATCGGATGTCAACCGCGTCGGGACAGCAAAGAGCATCCAATATCAGGGCATGTCTCTGCCCGTCTTTACGTTGGAGGAGATTGCCAAATCTGATTTATCCGATCCCAACGCCGCGCTGTCCGTCGCGATCATCCAGGTCGGCAACCAAACATTCGGCCTGCTATCTTCCTTGCCAGCGGCCGCAGGCGGAGAGACCGACGTCGGTTCGAACACCAAAATAAGGATCCCAGCAGCCTCAGCCAGGGACGCCAACCCTATTCGTCAACTCCAAACCCTGGGACCGACCCATGGTATCATGAGTTACATCAAAATCTCCCTGCTGTCAGGACTCATCCTCTCCTCGCCCTTGGTCTTCTACCAGATCTGGATGTTCGTCGCGGCGGGCCTCTATAAGAACGAGAAAAAGTTTGTCTACTGGGCGGCCCCTTTTTCCGCGGGCCTCTTCGTCTTGGGCGCATTGTTCTTCCTCCTGGTGGTGGCGCCGCTCACACTGGGTTTCTTGGTCAGCTTTAACGACCGATTCCTTCGTGTTGAATCCAACTTCACCTTTACCGACTACGTCTCCTTTGTCACCATGCTCACCTTTGTGTTCGGAGTCGCGTTTCAAACGCCCATCGCCATCTTCTTCCTGACAAGCACGGGTCTCGTTTCGGTCTCGAGACTAAGATCTTCCCGCGGTTATGTCTTGTTGGGTATCGTCGTCGTTGCCGCCATGGCGACCCCTCCCGATGTGATATCCCAGGTAACGCTGGCACTGCCGCTCTATCTGCTATTCGAATTGGGCATCCTGATCAGCCATCTCTCGCAAAAGAAAGCAGCCAAGGCCGCAGCGGAAAGAAAGTCACAGTAGCCGGCATTGACCCATGCAACAGCTTAGACTTGGAAAGTTGACGTTGGACGTCCCCTTCTTTCAGGCCGCCCTAAGCGGCTACAGCGACTGGGCCATGCGCAAGCTGGCCAAGGAATTCCATTGTCCCTTTGCACTGACGGGCGAGATGCTGGCCCAGAGCGTGGTGATTCCCAAGATTCTCAGGAAAGATGAGTTTCGCCCCTTCGAAGACGAACATCCGGTGGGCGCCCAGCTCTTGGGAAAGACGCCCGAGACGATGGCGCTGGCGGCCCGGAACCTGGTGGCCGCCGGATACGACCTGATTGATCTCAACTATGCCTGCCCGGCGCCCAAGGTCCTGCGCCGCGGACGGGGGGGTGCCCTGCTCCTGAATCCCGATCTGGCCATCGACATTCTCCGCGCCGTTCGCGAAGCGGTTGACTGCCCGGTCATGATCAAGCTGCGGGTCGGCAACGATCACGACCCCCAGCGGCAGGCCTGTTTCTGGGAGATCGTGGAACGAACCCTGGCCGAGGGCGTCGATGCCCTGGTCATTCACGGACGGACCGTTCACGAAAAATATCGTGGTTGCG